>NZ_MAAX01000201.1 GCF_002162835.1 Nonlabens dokdonensis | reverse complement strand
AAATCAAAATTTAATGACAAAGAATTATTACCAGAAGATAATAAAGTATCTGTATTAAGATAGTTATCATGTAGAAAAGCTTCTAAGTTTGAATCTAATCCATTAATATCGATATTTAAATTATAATTATTTGCTGCTACGTCTGTAAATTCTAAAGAAACGACTTCATTGTGAACAGGCATTGCTCTATTTTCTATACTTAAAAGAGTTCCATTTTGATTCACAGATAAGTTTTCTTCAAAGTTGTCGATTTTAAGTGCGTCTAAAGAATTGATGGTATTATCTCCATCTAAAAACAGGGTTACTTTATCAAAAATTACAGGAGAGCCATTTAAATCTCTATGTAAAGAAATATCTATAAAAGGTCTATTTTGAGGAGTAGAAAAAGGGCCTACTGCATTTTGTGTTACCGCTTTATCGCTAGCATTAAAATCTAAGCTTGCTGGCCCAGCAGCTAGTGTAAGTACAAAGAATGACTGTCCTGGTTGCACATATCTTCTAGCATCAGTTGAAGTAGGTGACATGTCTACCGTTTCATACACACCTCTGGTCGCACCATTAGGATTCCATATGTATACAAAATTAGGATTGATATTGTTCTTAGTAACCGTGCTCATATTAATGGTAGCTTGATAAGGATTACCTACAAAGCTAAAACCACCTGAATTAGGATTAAGAGCATCAGAATTAACTGTCTGACCTAATTCAAGAGCACCTCTTGTAGGTATTCTTACATCTGCATTAGGTAGTTCTGGAGCTGTAGTTAAGTCATAATTGCGATCTCCTCGCACAAAAATATTATATGGTTGTCCAGCTGTTAATGTAGATGATGGTAAGTTAGTTCCTTGAATTTCTTGCCATTTATAATTCCCATCCATAGGGTCAAGATCATAAAATATTAAAGAGTTTGCCCCTGATTGGGTAGCATCAAAACCATTAGCACCAGTTGTGGAGCCTGTGATATGAGTTCCTATTCCTGGAAGTGATTGCCCGCTAGTTTGCCAGTTATCATAAATAGTAGACGTGGTAGTAACTGGAGAAGCTATAAATCTAAAAGCTCTTCTGTTACTAGTACTTCCTGTAGGAACAAACCTAGCAACACCTACATCACCATTAATAGTTGCCATAGGACCATTTAAAAATTGCGCACTTCCATTAGCATCACTATTTAACCCAAAATCAATAGGTGCAAAAGGATTCGTAGTAGGCATGATGGTAAGAGTTCCATTAAGAGTAAATACGGCTGTAGAAACTACACCTACTGTTCCTGCGTTTATTGTAAGAGAATTGTCAATGGTCACATCAGTATCCATTGCGATATTAGATTCTATTATAATCTCATCTGTTGAGTTAGGCGGATTACCATTTACCCAACTGTAGTCCAGACTCCAAGCATCTGGTAACGGTGCAGAATCTTGATTTCTTGCGATACCGTGTTTATCACCACTAGGATATTCATAATATGTGGTGTAAGTCATTGCGTCAAAAGCAACGTTGTTTCCACCATTTAAGATTCCATCACCATAACCTTCATTTGAAGTAAACATATTTCCAGAAGGATCATTAGGATTACCATAAGTCACTACAAAACTAAAAGTATCTGTGGATGTAAGTCCTAATTGTGCCCAAGAAACAGTTAGTACAAATGGATCTGCTGTTGCATTACCTACACCTGTTATAAAATTAAGGCCGTTATTACCTACCGTTCCAGAAGATGGAATACCAAACATTCCCATAAATCCAGCGTCTCCATAAATAGCATAAGAAGCTTCAAATCCTGGAGGGAAATTTAAATCTCCGCTACCAAATTTTGAAACCGCTTTTCTTCCACCATCGCCATCATCATTTACATCTCCATTAATGACAGTTCTACCAGCTGCACCAGTATCAATGTACATTACCATATTATTAGAGCCTAAATCTCCAGCACGATCAACTGTTATAATAACGTTAGTAGCATCGTGACTTATGGTCATTGTGCTATTTCCTATTGGACCACCGAAGCTTGAACCACCATTTGCCGTGTAGGTAACTTGAGCTTGTGTGAATAACGCTACACAAAGCAAAAGTAAAAAAGAGTATATTTTTTTCATTCTATAAAATTTTATACTCAAAATTAATTCATTTTCAGATGTTTGGCAACTTTTAACACCTAAACAGCGAAAACGTTATAGTTGATAGAGTCATGTTGTAATCGATCGTTTACCAACCGGTAATAATGTATTCTATAAGTTTATCTTTTAATGGTGCATCTTCAAACTTTTTTTGATCTACGCGTCCTGATTTCAGCAGCATTAAGCCTTTTGTAATCTTTTAATTTTACCAATATGTTGTAGCAACAGTTTTACTCATCGCTAGGTTCTAAAGTGCTGAAGTTTTTAATGCATATAGTTAGTCTTAAATTAAGGCATTGAAAAAGGGCAAAATTTAATTTTGCCCTTCATAATATTCGAGAGTATTTATAGAAAATTAGAAATTATAACTCATTGTACAAGTTACTCCATCAACAATCCTAAAATATCAATCGCTGCCTCACTAATCTTAGTTCCAGGACCAAAAACAGCAGCTACACCAGCATCAAATAAGTACTGATAATCTTTTCTAGGAATTACGCCACCTACAATAATCATGATATCTTCACGACCGTATTTCTTGAGCTCTTCCATTACCTGTGGAACCAGTGTTTTGTGTCCTGCGGCTAGAGAAGAAACTCCTAAAATGTGGACGTCGTTCTCTACGGCTTGTTTTGCGGCTTCGGCAGGAGTTTGAAATAATGGCCCTATGTCCACATCAAAACCTACATCTGCATAACCTGTCGCAACTACTTTGGCACCTCTATCGTGTCCGTCTTGTCCCATTTTTGCGATCATTATTCTAGGTCTGCGGCCTTCTGTTTTTGCAAATTGGTCTGCTAGTTGTTGCGCTTTCGCGAAAGCGGGATCATTCATAATTTCTTTTTTATAAACTCCTTGAACACTTTTGATAGTCGCTCGATAGCGGCCATAAACCTCTTCCAAAGCATCTGAAATTTCACCTAAAGTTGCTCGTTCTTTTGCTGCATGAACAGCAAATTCTAATAGGTTGCCTTCCTTAGTTTTTGCACAATTGGTCAAAGCTTGTAATGCCTCTTGAACCTTTTGCTCATCACGATTGTTTTTGATCTCTTTTAATCGGTCGATTTGCTCGATGCGTACTGCGGCGTTATCTACTTCTAGCGTGTCGATTAAATCTTCATCTGGACTAGGGTATTTATTGACGCCTACAATCGTATCAATTCCAGAATCTATACGTGCTTGTTTTTTTGCAGCAGCTTCTTCTATGCGCATTTTAGGAATTCCTGCCTCGATAGCTTTGGTCATACCGCCCAGTTCTTCTACTTCTTGAATCAGCTCCCAAGCTTTGCTGGCTATTTGATCGGTAAGCGATTCTACATAATAAGAGCCTGCCCATGGATCAACAGTTTTGGTAATTCCAGTTTCTTCTTGAAGGAAAAGCTGCGTGTTTCTAGCAATACGAGCCGAGAAATCTGTTGGCAAAGCAATGGCTTCATCCAGCGCGTTAGTATGCAAACTTTGCGTTCCACCGAATGCCGCAGCAGCTGCTTCGATAGTCGTACGCGCTACATTATTAAACGGATCTTGCTCTGTCAATGACCAGCCAGAAGTCTGACAATGGGTTCGTAAAGCAAGTGATTTGGCATTTTTTGGATTAAATTGTTTGATCATTTTTGCCCAAAGCATGCGCGCTGCTCGCATTTTTGCAATTTCCATAAAATGATTCATCCCAATAGCCCAGAAAAAAGATAGGCGAGGAGCAAAGGTGTCAATATCCATTCCTGCAGCTAGACCTTTTCTTACGTACTCAAGTCCATCAGCAAGTGTATAAGCAAGTTCTATATCACTAGTAGCACCAGCTTCATACATGTGGTAACCAGAAATAGAAATCGAGTTGAACTTAGGCATGTTCTGACTCGTATATTCAAATATATCTGAGATAATTTGCATACTAGGAGTAGGCGGATAGATATACGTGTTGCGAACCATGAATTCCTTAAGGATATCATTCTGGATCGTACCACTCAATAATTTAGGATCAACACCTTGTTCCATCGCTGCAACAATGTAAAACGCCATAATAGGCAACACGGCGCCATTCATAGTCATAGAAACCGACATCTTATCTAATGGAATGGAATCAAAAAGGATTTTCATATCCTCAACGCTATCGATTGCAACACCAGCTTTTCCAACATCACCTACAACACGTTCATGATCACTGTCGTAACCTCTATGTGTAGCGAGATCAAAGGCTACAGAAAGTCCTTTCTGTCCAGCGGCAAGATTGCGTTTGTAAAAAGCATTAGATTCTGTTGCGCTAGAGAAACCAGCGTATTGTCTCACAGTCCAAGGTCTTCTTACGTACATAGTAGAGTAAGGACCACGCAAATTAGGCGCTATTCCCGCCACAAAATCAAGGTGTTCTAGATCTTCAACATCTTCTTTTGTATATTCTTTTTTTATAGAAATCCCTTCAGATGTTTCATAAGCTGGCGTTTCTACACGTTTTGTATGAAAATCGTAATTGGGTTTTATGTTTGAAATATTCTTTCTACTCATCTTGTAATCTTTTAAAAACGGCTTTTCTTATATTGTCTCCTTTACGGCCGTTTATTTTTATAGATAACTCATTAATTTCACTATCGGTAATAGTAAGTTTTCCTAATGGTTTGTGGTCTGGATTTTCTTTTATGTCGCCTAAATAAAAAAATAACTCATCTTCTAGAAGTTGATAAGATCTAGGTTGTGGCCATATCGCTGATTCACCTTCATGTATCAATGTAAGGTCTTCATTAAATATCCACCGATCGTTTTTTGAAAGAAGGCTAGACATAATGACTTTGTTTTTATCTACCCAAAGACCGGAAGGTTGATCTGATTGCGTTTTTGTAATGGAAGTGATTTTCCATGTGCCTACGATAGTATTCTCATCTATAGTTTGTGAACAACCAGTAATTAATAGGGTAAATAAAATTATGGCTAGATACTTAAGTCGAGGTGATTCCATGAGTGTAACCATTACAACTTTTCTATCTCGTTCTTCTCTAAATCTTCTGTTATTCTTTTGGGAACAATGGGTTGTACTAAAGTCTTACGCGGATTTACCTTTACAAACGGTAATATTTCATATTCTTTTTGCAGCGGAAGATCTGCATTGATATGCTTATTTGCTCCAATAAGAACTCGTTTACCAGATTCAAAATCTGCTTGCTCTTGTTGTGCACTTTCTTTGATCTTGCGCTGTATCGTGCCTTCAAATATAGATTGCACAAAACCACCAGCATTTTCTATAGTTTTAAATATTTCTAATGCTTTCTCTACCAATTGCTTTGTGATGGTATCGATATAGTAAGAACCATCTGCAGCGTTGCCTACTTTATTGAGGTATGCTTCATCTTTTAATATGCGCAATTGATTGCGAGCAATACGATCGCCAAATTCATTTTCCTTATTAAAAAAGGTATCATAAGGTAGGTTACACAAAGTATCTGCGCCACCCATAATGGCGCTCATGCATTCAGTTGTTGTACGTAACATATTTACATTATAATCCATCAAGGATTTGTTACGCAAGCTAGGAGTAGCGGTAATGTAGCATCCTAAATCGATTTCGTAAATATCACCCAGAGTTTTGGTTAAAATGCGATAAGCTCGGTACTTTGCGATTTCAAAAAAGTAGTTGTTACCTATGGTAGTGTCTATGTTGATTCTTTTTTCCGCTTTCGCGAAAGCGGTTAAATTACCAACATTATTAAAATGATTTAAATACTCGTTAAGATGTGCAGTAAAATAGGCTAATTCTTGGGTTATTGTTGCTCCAGCCTGTTGATATGAGCTTGTGTTTACTGTAATATTTGAGAAATATCCTTCAAACTTATTTATAAAATTATCTAGGTTTTCATGATCTTGGTCTTTGTTTTGAAACCAATTTCCATCACTAACAAGTTGATGAATAATATCAACATGTACATAAGCTGTAGGAGCAATTTTATGTAGTGATTCTATATATTCTAAGTCAAAAAACTGTGGATGTATTTGAATACCTACTTCTGGCAATTCATTTAATAAAATAGATAGATCGATCTCTTTATTAGGAATAATAAAAATGATGCCTTCACCACCACGATTTAATATGTCATGTGCTTTTTTATTTGCTGCAGCTGCGTTTCCAGCATATACTTTTTGGGATATGTACCAATCATTATTTTGTGTAGAACGATTAGGTATGTTTAACTGGTGCGCCGTATCCTTATGATATATAGGCTTAATGTCGATTCCTTCTCGAGTTGCAGTAAGAAGTGTTTCATTATAATCGGCACCTTTTAAATCCATATGGATTTTTTGCTTCCATTGTGCTTCAGAAACTGGTTCAAAATCTTTAAAAAGTCTGTTTAAAGCCATTTAATTTAAGTGTATTTTCAATTACAAAAATATGTTTTTTATATCTATTGAGGTTTTAATGTAAGTGTCTAACTGATAGATCAATAGCAGTTGTCGAACTTTTTATACATTTAAACTAATTCTTAAAAATTAATTAAAAAATTCCATAAATTTAACTGTGGTTAAATATAAATTTACCACATGAAACAACTAACCACTCTCGCTATTGTATTGATATTCAGCTTTTCCTATGGTCAAGTAGGTATTAATACTGACACTCCAAATGAATCTGCAATTTTAGATGTAGAAAGCACCGATAAAGGCTTTTTACCTCCTAGAATGTCGCAAACTCAAATTAGTAACATTCATTTACCAGCAGCAGGACTTACTGTTTATAATACAGATTTAGATTGCATTACTGTTAATTATGGAACACCTGCTACACCAGAATGGATATGCTTAGAACGTAAACCTAACGCAACGCTACCTTCTTATTCCATTAGTTCTACAGAATTGCGCATCACTTCAACTCTTAATTATAGAACTTGGGTTAATGTTCCCAATCTTACAGCTAGTTTTACTTTAGATGAGCCTACACAGGTTAAATTTGATTGGATTATGTTTCCTGGTCAGGCAAATGCATCTTCGTCAAATGGTTATGCACAAATGTTTACTGCCTTAGAAATAAATGGAACAAGAGATCAAAGTTCTGTAGGTTACATGCCGTTTATTCATGCCCCTGGAGCTAGTGCGCTTTATTTATTGAATCAGTCATCATTTTTTTACGTAAAGCTATTACCTGCAGGCACGTATACAATTAATGTACAGCTGTACCTGTCTTTTATGCAAGGTTCCACGATGGACGTTAGGGTTGGGCCTAGGATTACAACTTGGACAGGCTCTGGTGGGATGACAAATGACGAAAAGTTGAATGCTTCTTCAAACAAATTGTTAATTACTTTACTGAGATAAATCAATCAATTAGATTCCTGAGTTTTTACAGAATCAGGATGTTGAATAATGAAAACTTCTTCATTCTCACGTTTCATGAGGTAACGCTCTCGTGCAAATTTTTCAAGACCTGCACTATCTTGTAAGGCAGCAATTTTTGCCTTATCGCGTGCAATACCTTTCATGTAGAAATCTGCATTTTCTTGCTTTTCTGCAAGCTCTTTGTTGATTTCCCTATGTGATGTAGTCCATGCACTACCATCTAGAAATAAAATCCAAATGGTAAATAATATGGTGATGATGGTATATTTATTACTAAAAAACCTCCACCACGGATTTGATTTTAAGTTTTTCAAGTCCATGACTGGAAATTTAAGAATTTATCCTAGCTTTTGATCTATAATAGTGCGTAAGATTTTAACTCCAACGGTGTTAAATCGATTAGTAGGTATAATCACATCTGCATAAAGTTTTGTAGATTCTATAAACTGCTCATGCATAGGTTTTAATGTATTTTGATAACGCTCTAACACTTCATTAAGATCGCGTCCACGATCTGCTATATCTCTTTTGAGCCTTCTTATGAGACGCTCATCGCTATCACAATCTATATAAACCTTTATATCAAATAACTCACGTATACGAGGCATGGTTAAAATAAGTATTCCTTCTACTATTACTACTTTACTAGGTGCTGTTCTAATTGTTTCACCAGTGCGATTGTGTTCCACAAAACTGTATACCGGCTGGTCAATAGAATTCCCTTTTTTGAGCTCGAGCAAGTGTTTTTCTAGTAAATCAAAATCGATGCTTTCTGGATGATCAAAATTGATTTTTGTACGCTCTTCGTAGGTTAAATCACTGGTATCTTTGTAGTAAGAATCTTGAGAGATAACTGTTACCTCGTGATCTGGATATTCATGTACCATTTGTTGCACCACTGTGGTTTTACCACTACCAGTTCCACCTGCAATCCCTAATATAAGCATGAGTTGATTTTTGTTTTTGCAAAAATAAGGTTTTGATATAATATGGTACGCAGCGACAAGCTATAGAATAATTAGAAATAAATGAATTACCATTTTATATTTCTACAGAGCTCCAGTTTTCGCCAGTTTTAATTCTATGTATTTGCATATCAGACACCCCAAAACGTTTGGCTATCATACTCAATCTGTTATTTTTATTTTGAAGTTGGCGCTTAATGATTTTCACTTTCCCTTTAGTAAGCTTTCCTATTTTTTCACCGCGCTTTTTTACTACCGCTTCCCAAGTAGGATTATTAAATTGATGTAGTTCTTTTTCTCTTTTAGTAGCCCATTTAAGATTTTCAACTCGGTTATCTGTTTTATCGTAATTAAGGTGTATCACACAAACACCGTCATTTTTTTCAAGAAAATGCTCTGCAACAAGTTTGTGAACGTATCTACTAGTTTGCTTACCATTTTTCTTTTGTTTCAGAGGCAAATTTTGGTAACCATTGATATAGTATTTTTTTACTAAAAATTCCTTATCAGTTTTTAAATTGATTATTCTACCGTAGTTTGATATTTTGAATTTTTCGTTATCAGATATTTTATCATCAAACTCAATTATCTTCCAGACTTCATTTCTATAACTTGTAATCATTTGTTATTAATTTAAATGTTAGGGACATTTAACTATTAATGTAAATGCTATTTATTTAATCATCTATACGTTTTTCTCCATTACTATACTCTTTACCGATGGCAATTTTTACACCTACGTTAAAGAGTAGGTTAGAAATATTTATTTCTTTATTGATAGTAGGCTGTATGACAGTTGTAGCGTTTTCTTCTCGATAAGAATAACTTAACGGATCACCTAAAGTGGTATTAAATTGTGGTGAAAAAAACACCTGTACAGACCTTCTAAAATAGTAATTAAATCTCAATCCACCTTCTATATACAAACTAGAGGTAGAAGAATTTTCATTATCACTTGTAAACGGCATAGAATTGCCTATACCTGTTTGTGATATATTATTTTCGGGATTGTTTAAGAAGGCAACTCCAGCTTTTGCAAAAACGTCTAATTGAAACCTGTTCTTTGTATAAGAAAAAGCAGGTCCTACAGCTAGCGAGGTATTTGTATAACTATTATCTGTAACTGCGGTAATACCATCATTTCTAAAATCTAAATACCCAAACTCATTATATTGATGACGTAAGTTAACTCCTAGACCTATCTTATTATTAAAATAATAAGCATATTCAGCTCCTAAGTTCAATCCACTTCTAGATACATCCTTAAAATCTCCATACGGTTGAGTGACACCTAAGTCTATGATAAAATTATGTCTAGGCACTTCTCTCAAATGTACTGGATCCTTAAATTCATTTTGATCCAAGGAATCTATTTGAGCTTTGCTTATAGAGCAAACTAGTAATATTATTAGAAGAACATATTTCATGGCATAAAGATAATAGTTTGACAAGTATTATGATTCCATTAGTGTAGGATTAAGATTTTTTTGTGTGCGCTTTCGCGAAAGCGTAACTATATTTAAACATAATCAATAAAAACAACTATTATGAGCGACAAGGAACTAGAAGGAAAATTAGATCAAGCAAAAGGAAAAGTAAAAGAAGAAGTAGGTAAATTAACTAACGACTCTTCTACAGAAGCAGAAGGCAAAGCTGATCAGACCGAAGGAAAAATTAAAGAAGGATTAGGCGAGGCTAAGAGGAAAATTAAAAATACCTTTGATAGTAAATAAAATCAAAATGGAAAAATTAACAGAAGCACAAATTGAAAAGCATTTAGAGCAAATAGATGGATGGGATTATTATGATGATGCCATTCATACTACTTTTGAATTTGATAATTTCATGGATTGTTTTTCAGTAATGACACGCATTGCGATGGAAGCTGAGAAAATGGAACATCATCCAGACTGGCATAATACCTATGCTACCTTAGAAATTACACTTTCTACTCACGATGCAAACGGCTTAACAGAAAAAGATTTTAAACTTGCAGCTGCTATAGAACATATAGTAGGTGATGAGTAATTAAATTTATTCTTAAGATAAAAGCTCCAAAATCAAATTGATTTTGGAGCTTTTTTATGTTGTCAAAGGGAGAAACGATGTAGTACAAGGCTATGGAGCAACTTGCTTGTCTTTAAAATCATCCACCGACACGTTTTACTTTAAAGCCTTTGTCTTTGAGCATCTCCATAATACGGTCTCTATAATCACCTTGTATAATGATCTGGTCGTTTTTAAAACTTCCACCTACACCTAATTGTGTTTTTAATTCTTTTGCTAGAATTTTAAAGTCTGCCGTGGCACCAGTATATCCATCGATTACAGTGTTTACTTTTCCTTTACGTTTTTCAAACTTGCATTCAAGAGGTTGCTCTTGAAGCCAAATATTGCTTTTTTCAGGTTCTTGCTCTTCTTTAAAATCGTGATCAGGGAAGAGGTTTTTGAGCTGGTCACTTAAGTCCATAGGTATAATTTAAAATTGGTAAATTTAAACAGTAGGATCCGATTCTTGATTGTTTATGTCAAAAATGGATTCTTTTCTTTCTTGAAGAATAGACACTCCTTTTTGTAATAATAAGTTATTAGGATAAGTAATATTCTCTCCTTCATCTGTGATGAGCAACGTATAGAACCCTTTAATATCGCTTATTACGGCAGTAACTGGTAAATCCTTATCATGTATACGTATGCGATCACCTATTCTGAAGGGAAAGGTAAAATATAGAATAAAACTCGAGGTAATGTTACTTAGAATACTCCAGTTAGCAAATAATGCAACGCCCACTACAGCAAAAGTAGATCCTAAGGCTACAAAGAATCCATCTGTTGAAAAGCCCCAAACTAGAATTATGGTAATGATACAAATGCTCCATATCACATAACCAGTGTATCTATTTAAATATTGCTTTCTTAACTCAGTACGAGAGACACGCTTAGATAACTTGATAGCGCTCCATATAATTACACGATGTGTTATAAAAGTAAGCAATAATAGACACAAGCTAAGTATTACTTGTGGCTTAAATAAAAATTCTTTCATAATGCTAAACTATCTCTTAAAACGCTGTCTTCATTAGAGTTTTTCCTCCAGTATGCGGTATTAATAGTTTTTTTCAATGTACCAGTAGATACCATAGGTGCAGCGCCATCTTTATAACGATCCATCCACGAGAGAATTTTAAAAGGAAATTCTTTTTCAGTTTTAAAAGCGATGGTTCTACCTAGATCGGTGAATTTAACACTGTATAAATAACCATCAGGGATTTCACTAAGTTTAGCAACAGCATCATATGGTTTAGCTTCCACATGTTTTAATCTTAAATATTCTGTACTTGGGACTACTTTTAACTCGCCTATAGGCATTTCTTTGGGACCTAATCTTAACTGAGCTGCTATTTGGTTTTCAGTTAATACGTTATCAATTTCAAAATTTCTATTTCCTTCACTTTGAAAGTAGGAGTGAAGAGTCACGTCATAACGATCTTCACTTTGATTTATTTGCATGTATGTATGACCGCACCATTCTTGAACAGAAGTCGCTATTTTAATCGCATTATCTTTTTTGTCCAGTGGTAAAAAGGTACTGCTCATTATTTTATAAGGATAAATACCAGTATTAAAATCGCGAGTAGCATTTAACTTGAGAACAGGACGATTATCTTCTTTAGGTTGACTTGCTTTTATTTGATCCTTATTGTCAAATGGCTCTGTAACAAAGATCATTACACCAGTGCCTTCTCTCATTTCACCATAACGGGCCACACTGATGTCATAACTCGATATCTCTGCAGTACCATTATACCAGTAGTCTTTAAATTTTTGAGTGAGATGTCTGTTTTCAGATTGTGAAACAGGTTTTTCAGCTTTTGTGGTTGGTGTATCTTTAGCTAATTCAGCATCATTTTTACAAGAAAATATTGTCATCGCAACTAATAAGACATAAAAAAACTTCATAATTTTTTTTCAAAGTTATGAAGTTTAAATTTATGTAGTGTTAAGCTTTCGCGAAAGCGTAAATAACTTACAGCTGTTTAATAGTTACAAATGTCTTCACACTACTACCATCTACATTATTACTACTTATATCGTCAAATCTAGCTCGTATGGTCAATACATCACCATTTGATAATTCTAAAATGTCAGTGACTGATCTAAAAACGATTCCATTAGCGCTAGAACCAAAAACATTTCCAGTGTGTTGATATTCAGAAACTGCTACTAATGTCGTACCTACATAAATTCCTATACCGTAAATACCTAAATTGTCTTCACCTTCTGTATGGTATTGAGCATAAATTTCGTAAAATCCATCTTGATTAACGGTAAAATCATGATTTGTTGTGTCAAATCTACCATCGTTATCTATTGAATCATTATCGAAAGGTATTGTAAAGTAATCTGTGTTATTAGAAGCAATACTACCGGTAGTTACTGTAGAACTAAGATTTGCTCGTGCGATATCCTTGACTGAATTTGTTTGCCAACTCGCAACACCAGCACCATTAGTGGTCAAAACCTGACCAGCAGCACCATTATTAGTAGGCATTTCATAACCTGTAGAATTATCACCGCTTCGTATGGCAAAATGATCTCCTTGAAAATAGCCTGAATACGCGTTGTTTGCACCATCGTTTAATGCTATACTTCTAATTCCGTATACAGTTCCTGTGGCACTAGTATTACCTGCTGTTGTAGAAATACCGTTAATATCCTGACCTGATGTGGTACTTGCTCCGATAACATTTCTGATTCCAAAATTAGCGGCTGTTCCAGAATTTCTCACCGCGATCGAGTTATCAATTCCTATATGCGCCCCATTACCAGTTACACCTAAAACATTTTTTATACCTATTTTATCTGCATTAGTATCGGCTGTGTTTTCTATATCTAATGCAATGGAAGTTCCTACGGTGCTCGTATGTCTATTGTTAACGCTTAGAATAATTCGATCTTCAGATGCAGAAGCTCCTGCATTTTCTACTGTTACGACAGCGGCAGCAACTGATTCTGTTCCAAAAGAAGTTCTTCCAGTTCTAACTATTTCAGATGTCGTAGATGTAGCATTGTTAGTCGTTCCGTCTGTATAAAAAGCTGATGAAGCATTTACGCTTTGATATGATGTGCCATTGAAAAAGTAAAACCCTTCGGCAGCATCATTAGAATCTAAGTACAATATTAATCCTGATTGAGAGTCAGTAGGTAAATTTACTCCTGTAGGAAGTACCGATACTTTAGGTACTATAATTCCATTAAACTCTCCACTTGACAGTCCTGATTTTGAGATAACTTCTAAATCTGCAGTAGGTGATGAAGTGCCTATACCAACTTGAGAGTAAGACAAAAAGTTTATGAGCAGAAGCGGAATAAGGTAGCTGTATTTCATAGGGATATACTTACAATTCTAGCCTCTAAATATAGATATTTATTCCATTTCAAACGATAGAGTTTAAATACAACAGAGCGATTCAAGCCGTTAAACTCTAATTATTTACTCTTCAACTTAAAAAAACGTTCAACAGTTCAAAATTATCGTTTAAACTATAATTTAATCTTTAGTTAAATTATCGTTCACACAATAATAACTATCGATTTACACGTTTTTAACCTTCTCTTGCATCATTTTGATCTGGTCGCGCAATCTTGCAGCTTCCATAAAGTCTAGTTCTTTAGCAGCTTTTTCCATCATTTTACGTGTATCTCTTATTTTCTTTTCCAGCTGCGCTTTAGAAAGGTATTCTGCTTCTTCTTCAGCTGCTTTCATGGTCAGCGTTTCTTCTATAGCATAAGTAGCAGCATTTTTACGATACAATGCGGTTTCTAGTTTCTTTTTAATAGCCGTAGGTTTTAAACCATTTGCTTCATTGTACGCTATTTGTTTAGATCGCCTGTACTCTGTTTGATCGATCGTTTTTTGCATGCTTTCTGTGATCTTGTCAGCATATAAAATAGCCAGACCGTTTACATTTCGAGCTGCACGACCTATGGTTTGTGTGAGCGATCTATTATTACGTAAAAACCCTTCTTTATCTGCATCTAGAATAGCTACAAGAGAAACTTCAGGTAAATCAAGTCCTTCTCTTAGTAAGTTAACACCTATCAATACATCAAAGACACCGCGACGCAAATCTGACATGATCTCCACTCGTTCTAAAGTATCTACATCGCTATGTATATAACGACAGCGCACATTTATGCGAGTAAGATACTTTGTAAGCTCTTCTGCCATACGTTTAGTAAGTGTTGTGATTAAAACGCGTTCATCTTTTTCTTCCCTAATGCGTATTTCTTCAACCAGATCGTCTATTTGATTTTGACTAGGTCGTACTTCAATAATAGGGTCTAATAATCCCGTAGGTCTTATGATTTGTTCTACATAAACACCTTCACTTTTTTCTAGCTCATAATCAGCTGGAGTGGCGCTTACATACAATACTTGATTTTGTAAAGCTTCAAATTCTTCAAACTTAAGCGGTCTGTTATCCATTGCTGCAGGCAACCTAAATCCATAATCTACCAGGTTTTCTTTACGAGATCTATCACCACCATACATCGCGCCTACTTGTGGCACGCTTACATGACTTTCATCTATGATCATAAGATAATCTTCTGGGAAGAAATCAAGTAAACAGAAAGGTCTTGTACCAGGTAATCGTCCATCGAGATAACGACTGTAATTCTCTATTCCCGAACAGTATCCTAATTCTCTGATCATCTCCAGATCAAATTCGGTACGCTCTTCTAGTCTTTTTGCTTCTAGTGGTTTGCCTATTTCCTTGAAATACTCCACTTGTTTCACTAGATCTTCTTGTATGGAGTGAATGGCACCTTGCAATATATCTGGTGAGGTAACAAACATATTTGCTGGGTAAATGGTAATCTGGTCATACTTTTCAATAACTGATCCATCTACAGGATTAAAGCGTTCTATTTCTTCAATCTCATCTCCAAAAAAGTGAATTCTAAAAGCGGTATCTGCATAACTAGGAAAGACATCTAGTGTATCTCCTTTAATCCTAAAATTTCCTCGATTAATTTCTGCAGTGGTTCTTGAATATAATGATTGTACTAATCGATGTAACAAAGCTGTTCTAGCGATAACTTCATCTCTCTTAATACGTACTACGTTCTTCTGAAATTCTACTGGATTTCCTATACCATATAAACAAGAAACTGATGCTACCACAATAATATCTCTACGACCTGAAAGTAGGGAAGAAGTAGTGCTTAATCGCATTTTCTCTATTTCTTCATTAATGGATAGATCTTTCTCGATATAAGTACCACTAGTAGGTATAAACGCTTCTGGCTGGTAATAATCGTAGTAAGAGACAAAATATTCCACCGCATTATCTGGAAAAAAATCTTTGAACTCAGAGTACAACTGCGCCGCAAGAGTCTTGTTATGACATAGTACAAGAGTAGGTTTTTGAACACCTTGAATCACGTTTGCCGCGGTAAAAGTCTTACCACTTCCGGTAACACCTAAAAGTGTTTGATACTTTTCATTAGCCTTAATTCCTTTGACTAATTTTTCTATTGCCTGGGGCTGATCTCCCGTAGGAGAAAAGTCTGATATAATGTTGAAATCCATGAAATGTAAAAATAAGATTTTTGTGATTCCGCTTTCGCGAAAGCGAGGTTAAAAAAAACACTTCTCTTCCTAAAACTACTTATGTCAGAATAATTACCTTTTTAAGGTAAAGTGACCTCTAAAACTACGTCCATCATTGAGCTCAACTCGATACCAATAATCTGTACTAGGCATGGGATTACCGAGATACATGCCATCCCAACCTGGTCCTACTGGGCTTAATTGTTTCAATAATTTACCAAATCGATCAAAAATAAAAATTTGAGCATCTGGTTCAGTTTCTATCGCGGTTACCTGCCAGTAGTCGTGAAAGCCATCTTGGTTAGGAGTGAAGTAAGGTGGTGCTGCTATTATCGTGGCAGGAGCTGTTTTTAAATCGCAACCGTTTAGATCACGCACGTAAACAGTATAATAACCTGGTAGTAAATTGGTGAAAATGTTACTGCTTTGAAAGAAAAAATTATCTATACTATATTCAAATGGCCCATCTCCGGTTACAGAGACAGTTATGCTGTTTTCTCTTAAGGTGAACTGTTGTATTTCTACTTCTAAGATTTGAGTTTCAAAATAATTAGTTACTGTTGTAGAGGTCGTGTCTTCACAGCCATTCAAGTCTATTGCAGTTACGGTATAAGTTCCTTGTTCACTGATAGTAATGTTTTGTGTGGTTGCTCCAGTACTCCATAGGTAAGAGTCAAAACCAGGGCTGGATTCAATCAAAACTGTTTCTTCTTCACATTTTGAAAAATCAGGTGTGGAACTTACTATAGGCTTAGGCAAGACTTCTAAAACTAATGGTTGAACGTCATAGCAAGTAATCAAGTCGTTATTCTCTAAGCGCACCCAAATGGTTTGTTGAGGTGTTAAATTCTGGTACTGAAAATTTAAACCAGCAAGATCAGATTCTGCATCTTGTTGTGTGGTGTGAAATGAAGTTGTTAATATTCCTAACTGGTTGTTTTCAATAGTAGGAATTAAAGAAGCTAGATCAAATAACTCTGTCAGGTCTCTAGAAACATCGTCGCAAATTTGAAAATCATCCAGAATAGGAATGGATGGTTGAGAGATCACACGTAATGAAAAAGAAGAGATCGCAAAACAGCCGGAATTATTGATGTTTTCATATCGCACAAAAACTACTTCATCATTAGTACCATTATATATCTGGTTTATGGCATTTTGATTATTCTCTGCATCCATTCTTGAGTTATAAAATGTATAAGAAAACAAACTAGAATTTTGAGTTCCTAATCCTTGTATTGCAGCGGCAGTCAAATCAAATAGTTCGATTCCATCATTAGAAAAATCGTCGCAGGTGATCAAATCATCAATAGGAACAGGTAATGGATTCTCAGAAATTTGAATATCAAAAGAGGTCGTCACAAAACAACCATTGGAATTACGGTTGTCGATGCGCACATAATAGGTCCCACTTTGATAAAAATCATTATTGTTTAAATCATTAAAGTCTTGTTGTGCATCTAGTAAAGAAGAGTGAACAGTCACGTTAAAAATAGTAGCATCTTGATTTCCTAATGCTGTTGTTCTTGTTGTACTGAAATCTATGGGAGCGACTCCATCATTGAAAGCGTCATCACAAATAATGATATCATTTACATTTTGTATCAAAGGTGTATCTACTATGGTGATATCTCGAGAAGAGGTGAACACCTCAGAAGGCGTATTTATTGTTAGAGTAATTGTGTAAACACCTGCGGTAGCATAAATATGTGTAGGGTCCACAAGTGATGAGTTATTATTAGTACCGCTACTAGGATCGCCAAAATCCCATACAACAGATGTATTAGGGCAAGTAGCAATATCATCTGCAAAGAATTGAGTCGTTGTACCACTGCATCCTTCTACTAATCCAAAAGATGGATTGAAAAACGCGTTATAAAATGGAGGCAAACCTTCATTGCTATTTGTTCCAGGACTCAAGGCCAGTCCATCATACTGGAAATTAGATAAGGTTCCAATACCATTAGGATTATTAATTACGGCTAGCCATGGCTGCTCATCACGCGAGTAATAAATTTTGTTATCAGGTGCGATTTGTAATGCGCCACGCGTGACATCATCAGTTGAGTCTAATGGATCGCTTTGATAAATAGTGATAGGGTTATTTTGAAAGTTTGGTGCATTTGTATCAAATTGAAGTAATAGACGCTCTCCAGGAATAATACCGCTTCCTAGAGTGTTTAAGTCTACGTAAACTAATCTAGAATCTAAAGAGAATTCAGTTCCATAGGCTTGGTAATTAGCAGGGAAGTTCAATCGCGATGGATTACTCACTACACCAGTATTATTATTAAAATCAAAAAGCCATGCTCCGTATCCTGCTTCGTTAGGGTTAGTGAGATCTACATAAAACTGAGTCATCATTGCCACTTTTGTTCCATCTGGAGACACTTTTAGATAACCTCTTTTATCTGTTGTTTGTGTGGTAGTACTAATAGATGTAACCGTAGCTGATGGATCGATACCGTTAGGTGTGAGTTTATAAGCATAGAATTGATCAAAACTCAAACTACCTGGATTGCTCTCTGCATAGGTAACAATCCAAGCATCCTGACCATTTGAAGCTGTTGCAGCAAATAACTTTTCAGTGCTGTTAGGTAGTAATTGAATGTTTTTTTGATTAGAAATTATATCACCAGCTCCGCCGTTAAGTGACATATCAACTACTGAATAGTACAAGCCAGTCGCCCCTATACCAGTAGATGGATCTACAATGCTTATAGAAAAAACATAATATAGATTTGTATTGTTAGGTAACGGTATAATTAACGCAGATTGTGTACTAGATGGGTTTC
>NZ_MAAX01000206.1 GCF_002162835.1 Nonlabens dokdonensis | reverse complement strand
CAAACGTGTGGGCGATGTAGGTCATGCGATACAAGAATATTGTGAATCATTTGGTTACGGAGTTGTACGCGAATTAGTAGGTCATGGATTGGGTCGTGTAATGCATGAAGATCCACAAATGCCTAATTACGGTAAACGCGGTCGTGGTAAAAAGTTTGTGGAAGGAATGACCGTTGCTATAGAACCTATGATTAATTTAGGCACTAAAAATATCAAGCACTATCCTGACGGCTGGACCATTAAAACTAGAGACATGAAACCTAGTGCGCATTTTGAGCACGATGTCGCCATCGTAGATGGTGAACCACGATTGTTAAGTACATTTGATTATATCTATGATGTTCTAGGAATTACTTCTAATGAAGAAGATCCTTATCGATGGAAGTCGTAAAAATAAAAGGAATTAGTTAATACAAATATTTATAGCCTCGCCCTATTAGGATTAGAGAAATAATTACGATTTAATTAAAGACTCATGAATATTGAGGATTTTAGGTTTCTTATTAAAAAGGAACGACCAGACACTTTGATGAACCATTTTAAAACTTTATGTTTCAGAGAGTCTTTCTGTGGAATTTTTAATGAAACTAAAATTTTGATCTGGTCTAGTAGTTTTAGCGTTGGAATTGGGTATCCAGTATTTGAACTTTCTATTGATTCTGATCATCAATTACAATTACGTAAAAGACTTAATAAAATTGGGAAAATAGTAGGTGGCGTTTTTCTAGTGTTATTTTATAGTGTCTTAATTTATGCATTAAAAAACAATTACGACAATTACTCAAATGATTTATTAAGAGCTAGTTTTTTTTATTTTAACTCTCGGAATTGGCCCAATAGCTTTAAGTATTCGAATTTATAGATCTACAGCCAAGAGACAAGAAAAAATATTGAGAAAAATCATCGCAAAGCACATCGATCATCATTCAAACGCATAAAAGAACACCTTGAAAAAACTCTTCAAATTCTTCCTTAACCTTATCCCAAGACCTTGGTTGATAAGCGCAAGTTATTATGTGCGCCCATTGATTGCATGGTGGTATCGAGGTGATCGATATGAAGATCCTATTGATGGAAAGACTTTTAAAAGCTTTTTACCTTATGGTTATGAAAATGTGCGTGAAAATGTATTGTCACCTTCTACACTTTCTTTAGAACGCCACAGATTGCTTTGGTTGTATTTGCAAAACGAGACCGATTTATTAACGCGACCTCAAAAGCTTTTGCACTTTGCACCAGAGCAATGTTTCTATAAACGCTTTCGCGAAAGCAAAACTATTCAATACACCACAACAGACCTCAACTCTCCTCTTGCTGATGTTCCTGCGGATATCTGTGATTTACCGTTTGCTGATAACGAGTTTGACTTTATTCTTTGTAACCACGTTTTAGAACATATTCCAGATGATTTTAAAGCGATGCAAGAAATTTATCGAGTTCTAAAACCTGACGGCATTGCGATTCTTCAAATCCCTTTAGAAAATGATCGAAAAATCACTTTTGAGGACAATTCTATTACCGACCGCAAAGAACGAGCACGAATTTTTGGACAGTACGATCATGTAAGAGTTTATGGAATGGATTACTTTGATAGACTGGCTCAAGTCGGCTTTGAAGTAAAGGCAATCGATTACACCAAGGATTTAGGTGCAAAACAAGTAGATCGCTATAGACTCGCAGCTGGAGAATTGATTCCTGTGGTGAGAAAAAATGTTTAACCAGCCTGCTTCACAAACTTTTCAAAATCTGGTGTAGTTTCAAATTTCAGCATCCCATTTTTATCTGTATACATGATAACCACATCTAGATCTGGTAAGTTTTTAAGTAGCATTCTTGATTTTTCTAAGGGCATTGCCATAAAAGCTGTGGCAAAGCCGTCAGCAAGTGTACAATTTTTAGCAATTACATTTACTCCTATGACTTCACTAGGCTGCGCCTTTCCGGTTAGAGGATTTACTGTATGCACAAATTCCTGACCGCTATCTGGATCTATTTTAAACTTGCGGTAATTACCACTTCCTGCCATAGCATTATTTGATAATTCTAAGACCGTGATGTAAACTCGTTCACCAGGTTTCTGATTAGGGTCGTCTATTCCTACAGCCCATTTAGTGCCGCGTTTTAAGTTCATGCCTTTGGTAACTAGCTCACCACCTACTTCTACTAGATAATTTTCCACACCTTTATCATCGAGCAATCGCGCCATATAATCTACAAGCGTACCTTTTGCAATGGCATTAAATTCTAAGTACATTCCTTTTTGATCAGACTTGATGTAAAAAGAGTCTTTAACTTTAGAAGGCACGATATTCATCTTATGAAATCCTACAAACTTTTTAAGGCTATCTATTTTCTTTTGTGATGGAATCCGTTCTTGTTTACCATCAGCTCCAAAACCATAAGCATTCACTAAATTACCTACTGTTGGATCAAAATACCCATCAGTTTTACGATACACTTGTTGGGCTTGCTCAAAGACTTCTTTGAATGGTTTCCCTACGAGCACACTATCTTCTCCAGCATTAATTCTATTGATCAAAGAACCTTTTACCCAAGTGCTCATGGAATTATTAAACATATCAATGATGCTATCCACATCACTTTTAAGTGTCACCTCATCTTCTGCAAAGAGTTTTATCGAGTACGTAGTACCTATCGCCTGACCTACAAATTCTTGTGGTTCAGGAAATGTTGCTACTTCGGTTGAATCTTTTTCTTTACAAGAAAAAAACAATAACACAATTAAAATTAAAAAGGAATATTTCATTTGATTTCTATTAAGCCTGCAAAATTAACCACATAATCATCTTCATGATGCACGGGCATGTTGTAATCTCTAGAATTTGCTAATCCTACTCCTGCATAGTATGTAGTGGCTTTGTATTTTTTACCATGATCGCGCATCAAATTCATTAACTTTTCATCGTACTGTACAGGATTTGCAGGATATGTAACTGCTCGCACCACAACAAAATGAAGGTATTTATCTTTTAATGCTACAAATTGAGGATCTTTTTTTGGTTTAGAATTAATAGATAAAAACTCAAAACCTAATTCTTCCATTTCTTTCCCAACGATGTTCATCGCAAGTTGATGCAATTCTTGTTCTGAAAGCGGTGTCAACATATTTTTAATTTATACAGCAATTTCTCGCAACTGTTATTCTAGAATAATTTTCTTTGTTACTAGTCCATCCTTAAGGTCAAATCTTACTAAATAGACTCCACTTGTAAGGCTAGTTAAGTCTAGTTGATTGTTTTGGTCTAAGGTTTTAAGAGACTTCACAACTTGACCCAAGGTATTATATACATATATATTTTCTA
The DNA here is from genome assembly GCF_002162835.1 of Nonlabens dokdonensis. Taxonomy (GTDB): domain Bacteria; phylum Bacteroidota; class Bacteroidia; order Flavobacteriales; family Flavobacteriaceae; genus Nonlabens; species Nonlabens dokdonensis_B. The sequence continues at coordinate 15,661 of NZ_MAAX01000206.1, read as the reverse complement.
CACTACTTACTTCAGGAAGCGTTACATTGATAATTCTGCTTTTAGAAGGATTTGGGTATATGGTTACCGCTTTCGCGAAAGCGGACTCATCTACACTCAACGTACTATTCACAAATTCTATGTGGAATCTAGAAGAATCACTACTTAATACGTCTGTTGTATCCCAATCAAACATATAAGTTGTAGCTGTTACATCATCCATAACAATGGATTGATCTAGGTAATTGTCTACTAAGATTACATCAAGATTAGAAAAATGAAGAGGAGAGAGATTTATGGAATAGTTTCCAGAGGTTAATTGATGCAAATGTAATGGTATTTGCTCTCCAGCCTGCGGATAATTTCTAGCATTAATGCTCACTAAATTGTTTCCTTCTTTTACAGCAATATTTTCCTCAAGATTAAGAAGTTTAATAGCATCAAATGAATCAAATTGATTTAAAAACGTAGGATGGAACTTGATGACCGCACCATCTTTTACATTTCCATTATTTGATAAGTCAACTCGCATGATCAAAGGGTTTGAAGACACTTGAACATTACCTTGATTTTCATTCAAGTAGGTATCCCTAAAATTAAATTGTGCAACGTTACCATTTGCTATAACAAAAGCAGCTTGATATGGTTGTAAAAATCCGTTTACTTGACTTCCCGTAAAATTGTTCATGTTTGCCATGACGTCATAAGTCACATAAGCACCATTAGACTGAGCGGTAGGATCCCAAATGTAGAAAAAAGAAGGTCGTATTCCTGGAGCATCGCTAGGATCGCCACTCATATTTAAATTGCTCAACATGCTGTCTAAGTCGTAAGGAGCTAAATAGGGATTGCCTATCATATTAAAAGCACCATTTGTAGTATTTATTACAGGCGTAGGGATTGTACTAGTAAAAACTCCTTTTGTTCTAAGTACTGTTTCTCTTTGCGCATCTACATTTGTAGTAAGGTCTACTTGCCTATCACCTCGTATAAATAGTCGGTACGGCTTTCCAGCTTCTATAATGTCGCTCGCGTTATTAGTACTTGTTTGTGCTGCCCAGCTTTGATTTATATTATCCCAACTATACAGAGAAGAATTATTTGTTCCTGTAATGTCAAAACCACCAGCTGCACCAGCTGTTCCAGTAATATCAGTTCCATAACCTACAATAGTTTCATCACCACTCTCTTGCCAGTTTTCAAAAATAGTACCGTTAGTTGTGACGGGACTACTTAAAAATCTATAAGCTCGTTTGGCACTCATATAGGTTTCTGATACCACAGCAGATGTTAGTAGTAAGTCTGTAGGAATAAAATAGGCATTTCTAGAAACAGAGCTTTTAAAGGTTATACTAGCACCTGAATTATTAATGGTAGAAGTTCCAGTACCAGTATGTTTAACGGTACCGTAAATATCAAAAAGACCAGCGAGTTCTATGTTATTGTTATCTGTCACAGTAAAATTTCCTAATTGTGATGCTGCAGAATATACAGCAGAAGATCCATTTAAAACAACCGTTGAATTTTGGGCATCAATCGCTCCTGAGTTATATACTTCTCCATTAATAGTTACTGTTCTTCCAGATTCAATTTGTAAAATAGCACCATTTGAAATGGTAAGATTATTTAAAACCACATCGCAATCAATTATCGCTGTGCCAGATAGAACACTTAAATTCTCTGTAGCCGCCATAGGTATTAAACAAGGATTACTATTAATCCATGCATTATCATATATATAATCTGATTTCTCAATAAATGTCATTTGAAATCGATTCACATCGATACTTTCTGGGATAGCGTTATCAATACTAAAACGTATTTCTTCAGTTTGTCCAGTTCCTACTTCATGAATTTCACCAGTGTATAAGTCCTGTATGTAACTCAAATATCCTGGCATCTGGAAAGCGTCAACCTCAAAAACATAATCTTGTGTTCTATAATTGATAATAAAAAACGGTAAAACCTCATTATCTACAGGAATATCTCTGCGCTCTATGCTCAGATAGTGAGAACCATTTTGCCGTACAAAAGATTCATCAAGATTAAAAATCTTAGGAGCATCAAAAGAATCCACTCCATTATTATTCCCTGCTTCAAAAGCAATAAGCAATCCGTCAGATGCAGATAGTCCGTTATCATATCTTGCAGCATCATATAAGGTTATTCTTACTGTTGTACTCTGTGCATAAGAAACGGACGTGTAAACATATAGTAAACAGAAAATTAATAAAGATCTCATGGTATACTTTTGTGCAAATATAATAGTATTGCTTTATCTGTTACTTCAACTAGATGGTGTAAATAAGATCCGTTTATAACTATTATATTTAGGTTTTAAAATAAGTTGCAATGACTAAACTAAAGCTCTTAACTTTTCTATGCGTTTGTACTCTTTTGTATGCTTGTAATGAAAACGGAAAGAAAAAATTTGACTCTTCACCTGCCATAGCAGATCGCCCACTTACCGAATATGTAAACCCTTTTATAGGAACTGGTGGACATGGACATACTTATCCTGGTGCGACCATGCCTTTTGGGATGATGCAATTGAGTCCAGATACCAGACTCGACGGTTGGGATGGATGCAGCGGTTATCATTATAGTGATGAAGTGATTTATGGATTTTCGCACACACATTTAAGCGGTACCGGAGTAAGCGATTATGGAGATATTTTATTGATGCCTACTAACAAACCAGTCTTGAATAATGGAGCCGATGGCAATGAAGGTTACTCTTCAAAATTCTCTCACGATAAGGAAAAAGCCAGTCCTGGATATTATGAAGTACACCTAGACGATACCGATATAGACGTACGACTAACAGTTACAGAACGTGCTGGAATGCATGAATACCGCTTTCGCGAAAGCGAGAACCAATACCTCATCCTAGACCTACTACACAGAGATAAGCTACTAGAACATGACCTTCAATTCAATAGCTCAACCGAATTTCAAGGCAAAAGATTTTCTAGCGCTTGGGCTACAAATCAAATGCTGTTTTTTTATGTAAAAACATCTCACCCTATAAAAAATTGGAATGCAAAACAGGAGTCAATTCCTAAGGTCATCGCTTTAGAATTTGACAACCCAAACAATGAACCAATCACCATTAAAATAGGAATAAGCCCAGTAGATGAGGCTGGTGCAAAACGAAATCTAGAAACCGAAATAGGCAATAAAGACTTTGAAACCATTAAAAAACAAGCTAGCGATACTTGGGAAAAGCAATTGAATAAAATCGTGATTGAAGATGACAACTACGATAACAAAGTCAACTTCTACAGCGCATTGTATCATACCATGATTGCTCCTAATTTATATCAAGATGTAGATGGTCGTTACCGCGGCATGGATTTAGAAATTCATGAGACGCAAGATTTTGATTACTACACCGTATTCTCACTTTGGGATACTTATCGTGCCGCACATCCTTTATACACCATCATCGAGCAGGATCGCACAAACGATTTTGTCAACACCTTTAATGCAAAATATGACGAAGGCGGCATTCTTCCCATTTGGGATTTGAGCGGTAATTACACCGGTTGTATGATCGGTTATCATGCCGTTCCTGTAATTGCAGATGCTTATTTAAAAGGAATCAGAGGTTATGATACTAACAAAGCTTTTGAAGCAATGATTCATAGTTCTATTCAGGACAAATTAGGTTTAGAATCTTATAAAAAGTATGGTTTCATTCCTGTAGAACAAGAAAGTGAATCCGTTTCTAAAACCTTAGAATATGCTTATGACGACTGGACCATTGCTCAAATGGCAAAAGCCATGGGTAATGAAGAAAAATATAGCGAATACATAAAACGAGCGCAGCACTTTAAAAACATGTATAATCCAGAAACTGGTTTTATGCAAGGTCGTTACCGCAATACCTGGTTTGCTCCTTTTAAACCAGAAGAGGTCAACTTTAATTATACCGAGGCAAATGCCTGGCAGTACAGTTTGTATGCACCACAAAACGTTTCTGGACATATCGCATTAATGGGTGGCGACGCAGCTTATGAAAAGCACCTCGATAACATGTTTACTGCACAAATGGAAACCTCTGGTCGCCATCAAGCAGATATTACTGGACTCATAGGTCAGTATGCTCATGGAAACGAACCTAGTCATCACATGGCATACTTATATAATTATGTAGGTAAACCGCATAAAACACAGGAAAAAGTACACGAAATCCTGACTACTTTATATCACAACGATCCAGATGGAGTTTCTGGAAATGAAGATTGCGGCCAGATGAGTGCTTGGTATGTGTTGAGTTCGCTAGGATTTTATCCGGTCACTCCAGGAAGTAATGAATATGCGATTGGGACGCCTCTTTTTGATAAAGCGACGATCAACCTAGAAAACGGCGAGCAGTTTACCTTGATCAAAAATGGAACTGGAAAGTATATAGAAGATATCGCTTTCGCGAAAGCGTATAAACCAATGAGTTCTAAACAAGATGACTATACCTCTTTTGAAAAGCTCACAAAATCATTCTTAACCCATGAAATGATCACCAATTCTGGAACGCTTATCTACCACATGAGCGATCAACCTACAGATTGGGCAACTGCAAAAGAAGACAGAATAGTTAGCTCCATTAATGAAGAACACATGCCAGCAGTTCCTTATATTGAGTCTGGCGATATTTCATTTTCTGACACTACTACCATTTCATTGAACAGTATTGATGAAAATGCTGATATTTATTTCAAGATCAACAATGGTGAGTTCCAACTTTACCAAGAAACTATTACAATATCAGAACCATTACAGCTATCTACTTATGCGATTCATAATTACAAAATAAGTTATACCGTTACCACAGACTTTTACAAATACGACAAGAACATGTCAGTTGTTCTAGAGCATGAATATGCAAATGAATACAGCGCTGGCGGAAACGATGCATTAATAGACGGAATGAAAGGAACAGAAGATTTCCGTTCTGGATCCTGGCAAGGAACTCAAAAAGAAGATATCGTAGCAACAGTAGATCTGGGAAGCTCCAAGGATATTTCTCAAATAAGCACTAGTTTCTTAAAAGACCAACGCAGCTGGATTTTTTACCCCAAGGAAGTGGTTTTTGAACTATATGACGAAAATAGAAAACTGCTCAAGACTGTATCAGAAAAACTACCAGAAACCGGTAAAGAAGAAATAGTTGCTATTCACGATGTTAACATCAACACACCTGTCAAAAACGTGCGTTTTGTAAAAATGAGAGCCGTAACCTATGGTAAACTACCTGAATGGCATTTAGGTTATCCATACGATGGAGACGCCTGGATTTTTGTAGATGAGATAACTGTGAAGTAGATTTTGAGTTATTGGGTAATTCTCTGAACTATTCTCTAATAAATTAAAAAATTAAAAACTCCTTTCAGATCCCTGATAATTTGCTCAGGCAAATTTCTGGGAAAGGAAAGGTAGGCAAAAGGAGCGATAGCGAGTTTTGATTGGAAAGGTTAAAAGTGATTCTAATTATTTTCTTCACAACTTGTATCTTCACAAAATCACTAAGTAAGCAACATGGAAATAAAAAACTTCATTAATAATCAAGAAATGATTCCGCTATCGGGAATGTGGCTGGATAATTATGAACCAGCATCGGGAACAGTTTACGGCGACATCCCTAATTCTAATGAAGATGATGTAGAAAAAGCTTATCAAGCGGCCGCTGCTGCTTTTCCGTCTTGGTCCACAATCACAAGTGATGAACGTTCTAAAATCATGCTACGCATCGCAGATTTAATTGAAGAAAACCTAGAACAACTTGCCGTTGCCGAAAGTCGTGATAATGGAAAACCATTATGGCTCGCAAAAGCAGTTGACATACCAAGAGCAAGTTCTAATTTTCGATTTTATGGTAATGCCATCACTCAGTACGCGAGTAAAGCGCATGAAAGTGTCGGTAAAAAAACGATCAATTATACGTTGCGCAAACCCATAGGTGTCGTGGGTTGTATTTCTCCGTGGAACTTACCCTTATATTTATTCTCTTGGAAAATCGCTCCAGCAATCGCTGCTGGAAATTGTGTGGTGGCAAAACCTAGTGAGGTGACTCCTGCGACCGCTTATCTTCTAGGCGAGATCGTTAAAAAAGCAGGATTGCCAGCTGGAGTTCTCAACATAGTTCATGGTAATGGAGCCAGTTGCGGTCAGGCGATTGTTTCTCATCCACATATAAAAGCGATTAGTTTTACTGGTGGGACAACTACCGGCGCTCATATTGCGCGCACTGCTGCACCTATGTTCAAGAAATTATCGCTGGAATTAGGTGGTAAAAATCCTAACCTCATTTTTGCCGATTGTGATTATGACAAGATGCTGGATACCACAGTGCGCTCTTCCTTTGCAAATCAAGGTCAAATTTGTCTTTGTGGCAGCCGCATTTTCGTCCAAAAAGAAATTTACGACCGATTTAAAAAAGACTTTGTTGATCGTGTGAAGAACTTGAGAGTTGGACATCCAGAGCAAGCTAGCACCAAAGTCGGTGCCGTGGTAAGTGCCGGTCATAGAGAAAAGATTGAAGAGTATCTCGCTTTCGCGAAAGCGGAACCAGAAAACTACACCATCTTAACCGGTGGAAATCGAGTGGCAGTAGCAAATTTTGAAAACGGATACTATCTAGAACCAACCGTAATCGAAGTAACTTCAAACGACTGCAAGTTGAACCAAGAAGAAATCTTCGGGCCAGTCGTAACCATCATGCCGTTCAACGACGAAGCGCACGCACTAGAACTAGCAAACGGCACCAAATACGGTCTGAGCGCGACTTTATGGACCAACGATTTATCGAGAACGATGAGAATGACGCAAGAAATTGAGGCAGGAATTGTATGGGTAAACACCTGGTTAAATCGTGATTTGAGAACACCTTTCGGCGGCGTGAAAGACAGCGGCGTAGGTCGTGAAGGTGGTTTTGAGGCTTTGGATTTCTTTACAGAACCTAAGAACATTTGTATTGAATACTAAGATCTGTCACCGACAGGATGTCACCAGTTAACAGTATTTTCTTAGACATGATTTTTTAAAATCACCACGATAGCCTGAGATTCAAGAACCTTTGGTTTTATATTTTAAATAAATTATGTATCATAAGGCTATTGCACAGTAATTGCAAATTATCTTAAAAACATAAAAACAGTTATGAAAGTATTAGTTATAGGAGCAGGAAACATGGGACTTACTTATGCCGAAGGAATGGGCGATTCCATGATTTTAGGACGGAAAAGGCTAAGAATTTATGATACTGATCCTAATAAAATTAAAACACTTCAAGAAGAAAATAAATTTGACATCTTTACTTCCTTAGAAGACTGTTTACCACAAGCTGATATTGTTTTTATAGCGGTAAAACCATATCATTCTCAAGATCTTTTTGAAGAGATGCAATTATTAGTTAGACCTGATCAATTGTTTGTGTCTTTAATGGCTGGTGTGACTATTGACACTATTCAACAAGGTTTAAAAGTTTCTAAAGTAATAAGAACTATGCCTAATTTACCTGCTAAAGTAGGTAAAGGCGTGACTTCCTACACAGGTGCAAAAGAAGTGTCTCGAATTGAGTTATTGACCGTAAGACATTTACTCGACACTACCGGAACGTCTATTCATGTAGAAACAGAGAAATTTATCGATGCCTCCACTGGTATTTCTGGAAGTGGTCCAGCTTATGTTTTTTACTTTATGCAATCTATGCTGGATGCAGCCTTGAAAATGGGCTTTTCAGATTATGATTCTAAAGTTTTAGTAAGCAATACTTTTGAAGGAGCGATTGAACTTTTCAATCAGTCAGATATCTCACCTAAAAGCTGGATCAATAAAGTTGCCTCTAAGGGTGGAACTACACAAGCTGCGATTGATTCTATGGACGATAATAATGTAAAACAACTCATTCAAGATGCAGCTTACGCCGCTTTCGATAGAGCTGTAGAATTAGGAAAAGAGAAATAAATTAAAAACCAGCATCTTCTTGAAACCAACATGCCAAGTATTTGTCTTGGCATGTTTGGTTGATGTCGACAAACTAAAATACTGGTCTAACAACCAGCATCCCGATTTGATTTAGACAATGCCAACACGAATAGTTGGCATGTCAAATCTTACCAGCTTTTTCTCAGCCAAGACCTCTTTCGAAACTAACATGCGTCCTGGCATGTTTGGTTGATGTCGATAAACTAAAATACTGGTCTAAAAACCATTATCTCGATTTGATTTAGACAATGCCAACACGAATAGTTGGCATGTCAAATCTTACCAGCTTTTTCTCAGCCAAGACCTCTTTCGAAACTAACATCCGTCCTGGCATGTTTGGTTGATGTCGACAAACTAAAATACTGGTCTAACAACCAGCATCCCGATTTGATTTAGACAATGCCAACACGAATAGTTGGCATGTCAAACCTTACCAGCTTTTTCTCAGGCAAGACCTCTTTCTAAACCAACATGCCAAGTTTGCGTCTTGGCATGTTTGGTTGATTTACAAGATCTATTTATCTTTTCCAGATGTACGATAAAATTGAAAGCGACAAATATTACCATATTTTCAATCAGGCAAATGGAATGATTGACATCTTCCAAGAGTCTCGCAATTACCCTTTCTTTATTGATAAAATGGAAAAGCATTTAACTCCGGTTTGCGAGATCATTGCTTTTTGTCTAATGAAAAATCATTTTCATCTGGTCATCAAGACAAAACAAGAGATAGAAGAATTAAAAATATCTAGAGCTTTTGCAAATTTATTTATTGGCTATGCAAAAGCCTACAATAAAGTCTACAACAGATCAGGCAGCTTATTTAAAAAACCATTTAAAAGAAAATTGATTGAATCAGAAGTTTATTTGAAAAATTTGATTTTATATGTTCATTGCAATCCAGTAAAAGATGGCTTTGTAGAAGATCTGATTTCTTATCCATGGTCATCGTATCATGAAATTATAGACGATGCAAAAACATTTGTAGACCGCGAGTTTGTTCTAGAATTGTTTGATGATTCGACTAACTTTGTCGCAGCACATAAAGCTTATCAATTAAACACTTCATTTTTACCAACTTTTGAATAAAACACACTACAACACCATAATAATAGGCGGCGGCGCTGCAGGATTTTTTACTGCCATTAATCTAGCAGAACAAACCGAGAACCATTCTATTGCTATTCTAGAACGAGGAAAAGATGTACTTCAAAAAGTGCGTATTTCTGGTGGTGGAAGATGCAATGTCACTCACGCGCAGTTTGAGCCTAAACCGTTGTCCTTGAATTATCCGCGAGGTGAGAAAGAATTACTTGGACCTTTTCACAGTTTTATGACCGGCGACACAATAAGTTGGTTTGAAGAACGTGGTGTCGAACTTAAAATAGAAGAAGATGGTCGCATGTTTCCTGTTTCTAATTCTTCTCAAACAATAATTGATTGTTTTATCTCGCTTGCGCGAAAATATCAAATTGACATACTTACCAGTCACAATGTAACAGCTATAGAAAAAACAGACTCTTGGCAACTTGAGACTAAAACTGAGTCCTTTACCTGTGATAATCTTGTGGTTACTGCAGGAAGCAGTCCCAAAGTCTGGCAAATGATGAAAAAGCTAGATCATACGATTGTAGATGCTGTTCCATCACTTTTCACCTTTAATATAGTCGACAAACAAATCACCGAACTAGCAGGAATTGCTATTGAAGCTAGAGTAGAAATACCTCAGCTAAAACTAGAATCTCAAGGACCGTTGTTAATCACACATTGGGGATTTTCTGGACCTGCCATTTTAAAAATGAGCGCTTGGGGCGCTAGAGAATTACATGATTCTGGTTATAAATTTGATTTGGTTATCAACTGGCTCAATTACATTTCTACCGAAGAATGTTTTGAAACCCTAGCCTCAAAAAGAAAGAAGAGCAAAAAGCAAGTCGGAAATGAGTGGCTGTTTGATCTTCCTAAACGATTATGGAAATACTTAGTAGAAAGCATATCTCTAACAGAAAAAAATTGGGCAGACTGTTCTAATGTAGACCTTCAAAATCTAGCTACGCTTCTCACCGCAAGTACATTTGCCATCAATGGTAAAAGTACCTTTAAAGAAGAATTTGTTACTGCTGGTGGCGTAGATCTAAAAGAGATTAACTTCAAGAATTTTTCTTCTAAAAAACAAAAAAACCTGTATCTAGCTGGCGAAGTATTAAACATAGACGCCATTACTGGTGGATTCAATTTTCAAAACGCTTGGACTGGCGGATGGATGATTGCTAAAGATATAGGCAGTAGGTAAAAATTATACTATGTTAACACATATAATGTTCAGATGAAGTTATTTAGATTTTTAAATAAAAACAACCCAGCATTTAAATGTGATTGTTGCGGTAAAGAATATAAGGAGATTCCACTCTGTTTTGGGGCAGATTACCCTTATCATTATTTATCTATTCCTAAAAGTGAATTAGAAGAGCGCGTTGAATTGGAAAAAAGTCTCTGTGTAATCGATGACACCCACTTTTTTCATAGAGGTAGATTGATCATTCCTATTAATAACTATCCTGATGAACTAATTTTTAATGTGTGGACTTCCATCAGCAAAGAGAATTTTGAAAAACGAATGGACCTTTGGAATGATGAGAAAAGAACAAAAGAGGAACCTTATTTTGGTTGGCTACAAACCAATGTACCAACATATGGGGAAACTATAAATATCAAAGCAATAGCTCTTGAAGAAGCAGCAGGTAAAATACCAACAATAAAATCCATCGAAGAAAATCACAAATTGACAATCGACCAACAAAACGGAATAAGCTATAGCAAAGCTAAAAAGATAGTTAGTTTTATCTTAGCTCAAGAACATAGTACTTAAGTCATCTGTTATTTAGAAAACCAATCTTCAAAATCGCTTACAAAAATCTTCACAAGCTTATCGAAATCGCTTTCGTAAGTAATCGATCAATCAATTTCTTAATCTTGAACTTAAAACCTGCATTTTTCGTAATTTAGGAGTTCAAATTTTGAAACATTGAATAAGAAAACCATATTGATGATTCTCGACGGTTGGGGAATCACACAAGATCCTAAAGTGAGTGCTATCGCTCAAGCTAACACGCCATTCATAGATAGTTTATACAAAAAGTATCCTCATGCGACATTGCGTACCGATGGAGAACACGTCGGTCTTCCTGAAGGTCAAATGGGAAATAGTGAGGTAGGACACATGAATCTTGGAGCTGGTAGAATTGTATATCAAGATCTTGCCAAAATCAATAAAGCCATTAAAGACGACACGCTCAAAGAAGAGAAAGTGCTGGTGGATGCTCTCGCTTTCGCGAAAGCGAATTCTAAAAAAGTACATTTCTTAGGATTATTATCTGACGGCGGTGTTCATGCACATATTGATCATTTAAAAGCATTACTTGATGTGGCGCAAGAACAAGAAGTAGAAGATGTTTTTGTACACGCTTTTACTGATGGTCGCGATGTAGATCCTAAATCTGGCGCAGGACATGTGCAAGATTTAATGTCTCACATTGCAGGAACAAATGCTCAAGTAGCCAGTATTACTGGTCGCTATTTTGCTATGGATCGAGACCAAAGATGGGAACGAGTTAAGAAAGCTTATGATGTGATCGTTCATGGAATGGGCGCACCGACTCATGATCCTGTTGCCGCCATAGAAGAGAATTATGCAAATGGCACAACTGACGAATTTATAGAACCAATAGTAGTTCTTAATGGGACAGAACCAGCTGGACTGGTGGAAGAAGGAGATGTAATAATCTTTTTTAATTACCGTACCGATCGTGGTCGTGAATTAACTCAAATGTTATCTCAACAAGATTTTCAAGAAGTGGGAACTAAAAAGCTGGATTTATATTATGTCACCATGACTAAATATGACGAAAGCTATACGGGAATTGAAGTAATCTTTGAGAAAGACAACCTGAAAAACACACTAGGCGAAGTTCTTTCTAATGCAGGAAAAACACAAATACGCATTGCAGAAACTGAGAAATATCCTCACGTGACTTTTTTCTTCAATGGTGGTCAAGAAGAACCCTTCAAAGGAGAAAACAGATTAATGTGTAACTCGCCTAAAGTAGCAACCTATGACTTGCAGCCAGAAATGTCTATCGATTGTGTAGAAAAGAAAATAGTCCCAGAAATAGAAAAGCAATCAGCAGATTTTATATGTCTCAATTTTGCAAATCCAGATATGGTGGGACATACCGGTTCTATGGAAGCAGCCGTAAAAGCTTGTGAAGCGGTAGATCAAGCAGCTAATGGCGTTATTACCGCAGCAATAGATCAAGATTACACTGTAATTGTAATTGCAGACCACGGTAACTGCGAGGTAATGCTCAATGAAGATGGCTCTGTAAATACAGCACACACGACTAATCCAGTGCCTGTTATTGTAGTAGATCAAGATATTAAGGAAGTGAAAGATGGAATTTTAGGAGATATCGCTCCTACTGTATTAAAGTTAATAGGAGTACAAAAGCCTAGTGAGATGACTCAAAAATCCTTAATTTAGTTTTATGAAAAAGATAGTAATAATTATAGCAGCTGTAATAGTTACAGCCTGTGGTTCACAAAAAGCAACCACAACTAAAACAAACACCTCAACTTCTTCTACTACTGTTCAAAAAACTAGAGAGATTGCTGAAGTGGATGGAACCATAGAGGCAGGTTCTAATTATGTTAAAGATGCTTCTGGAAACCTTTCTGGAAAGGTAGATAAAGATGCTTTTATGCAAGAGCCATTTAATTCTTGGTTTAATAATCGTATGAAATCCTATAAAGCAGATCCAGAAACCATTGAAGGTTTAAAAGTTGCTCTTAAAGATGTTGAGATTAGAGCTTATATGGGAACTTGGTGTGGAGATTCAAAAAGGGAAACTCCACAGTTATATAATATTCTTGAGGCAGCATACTATGATATGGATAATCTTACCATGATCACCGTAGATCGCACTAAGAAAAAACCAGTCGCGCTAGTGTCTGATTATAATATTATAAGAGTTCCTACATTTATATTTTACCGTAATGGGACAGAAATAGGACGTTATGTAGAACGACCTAGAGAGTCTCTTGAAAAAGATATGTTGAAGATTGTTACTGGACAGCCATACAAACATTCATACGAGAACTAATCTTAAAAAAAGAAATTTTAAAACGAGGAATGTAAATTCCTCGTTTTTTTTATACCTTGAAATCAATTTCTAACGATTGAACTCTTACTTTACAAATAGGTATATTTTAAATTCGGTACTGATCATTTGCTGGTTAGCAACTGCTATTTTAGGAATTAATGGTTTTTTCAAGTCCCATGATTTACTTACCGTTTCTACCGTTAAATTTCAGTTAGGTGATGGTCTAACCTCTATTCTAGGAGCCTTTACATTTACTTTTCCCATTTTAGGATTATTTGTAAAGGTAAGAATTGCAAAGTGGTTGCTTATAACTGCTGTGTTCCTATATACGATTCTCATTCTTTTTGACCTACATCGTTTAACACCATATATGATCGTATATTTTGGGATATTCTCATCACTTATTCTTTTAAAATACGACTCCAGTGTGCTTTTTACCGCACTCTTAATCATTGCCTCAGGAATATATATATTTAGTGGTTTACATAAACTCAATGCTGGATTTGTAGCTGATATCGCACCTAGATTATGGTTTCATTCTTTACCATTTTCTTATAACAATTCTATAGGCTATTCATTTGCTATACTAGAAACAGTAGCAGGGTTATTTTTATTGATTCCGCTTGCGCGGAAGTTTGCAAGTATCCTACTCATAGTCATGCATCTTATTATTATCTGGAAATTAGGCCCGTGGAAGCTGGACTGGAATTACATAGTCATCCCATGGAATGTAATGATGATAGCCGTATTGATATTTATATTCAGGAAGAGTTCCTTCTGTAAATTTAAAATTGGAGCTGCTAGAGGTCTAATAATTACCTTAGGTTTTTTCTTTTGGCTCTTGCCTGCAATATCTCAAGTTACATGGATTCCAGAAAATTTGAGCATGATGTTGTATTCAGGAAAATCAAAAAGTGGGTATCTCATCATTGACGAGAAAGTAGATCGTTTTAAACCATACGATCGCACTCCGGATAATGATAAAATGCTCATAAGCTTACAGCAGTACTCTATGGAAGAACGTGGTATTGCTTTACATCCAGAATTAGAAATTTACAACGAGATATTAAATAACATTAAGCTAGCCATTCCTGCAACCGATTCCATCTATTATTCAAACCCTAAGAAACTATTAGAAAAATTATGAGCTCGATCAACCTAAAAGAAAAACTCGATTTATTTCAAGAGCAATGGACTCCTAAGATCATAGGAGAACTCAATGGTCAGCATGTAAAACTTGCTAAGCTAGAAGGAGAGTTTATCTGGCACGATCATAAAAATGAAGACGAATTATTCTATGTAATTAAAGGCCAACTAATACTTGAGCTTAGAGATCAAACCATCACACTCAATGAAGGTGAAATGTACATCGTTCCTAAAGGCGTAGAACATAAACCTATTGCCAAAGAAGAAGTTCATGTACTTCTATTTGAACCTGCAATGATTAAACATACTGGAGAAGTAGAACATGAGTTGACAAAAGATAAATTGGACTGGATCTGAAGAACTTGATTTTGAACTCGAATAATGAATATTGAACATCCATTTTTGAATGATCAAAACAAATGCCAGTTGGAACGATAGCGATGCACTGAGCCCGCCGAACTGTCGAAACCTTCTTGCTCATAAAATTTAAAATGCAACTAGGAAGGTTCCAACAGATCCCAGATAAATTTGGAACAAGCTTTATCATAAAATTCAAAGATTGTGAACCAAATTTTCTGGGATGTCGATCTATTTTACTTACGCAGTAAATCCAAACTTTCTCTCAAACCAGAAAAACTAGGTGTTTTATCGCTGTATTCTTTACGTAGAGATTCTTTTTCGCCATCAGTTGCTCCTATTTGTTCGAGCATGTTAGCAAGATGCATTTTCATGTGTCCGGCTTGTATTCCCGTAGTTACCAATGAGTGAAGGGCAGCAAAATTTTGCGCAAGTCCAGCAACCGCAGTAATTTTCATTAAATCTTCAGCACTAGGGCTTCCTAATATTTGCATGGCCAGCTTAGACAGTGGATGTAATGAGGTTAATCCACCTACAGTACCCAGCGCTAATGGAAAATCTGCTTCAAATATAAAAGTGTCGTTTTCAATTCTTGCTTTGGTTAGACTGCGGTATTTTCCATCTCTTGAGGCATAAGCGTGCACTCCAGCTTCTACCGCTCTAAAGTCGTTTCCGGTCGCTATAACAACAGCATCTATACCATTCATAATTCCTTTGTTATGCGTCACTGCACGATAAGGCTCAACTGTAGCGATATCTACTGCTCTCACAAATTTTCTAGCAAACTCTGCTCCAGTAACGCCGTTAATGGTTCCGATTTCATCGATTTTACAAGAAACCGATACATTCACAACACATTCTGGCACATAATTGCTCAAAATGCTCATAATTACTTCTGGCGCATCGCTAGAAAAACCTTTGAATTCTGAGGCTTTTGATCTTAAAGTCGTTGCTAGTTGCTCTAGAGTAGTATTTATGAAATTAGCACCCATCGCATCCTTGGTCTCAAAAGTGGCATGCAATTGATAATATCC
>NZ_MAAX01000144.1 GCF_002162835.1 Nonlabens dokdonensis | reverse complement strand
TTCTGTCTTGAAAGAAGTAGGTTTTTCTGGAGTTTTTTATGACTTATTTATTCCGTTTTTAGAAGAGTTAGGGTATCTATGGCAATCTAAGACTATAAATATTGCACACGAGCATTTTATAAGTCACCTCATCAAACAAAAAGTACTTATAAATTTAGAAAGCGTTCAATATCAAAATGTAAAAGATGATGGTAAGGTATATGTGCTATTCCTTCCTGAAAATGAAATGCATGATTTAGGATTGTTGTTTTTAAATTATGAATTACTCAAAAAAGGTTGTAAAACCATTTACCTAGGTGCTAGCATGGTCCTAGATGCACTTCCATATTTCAATAGCAAGGCAACTGATCCTACTTATATTACGTATATTACTGTTCAACCTATAGAAAAAGAATTACCATCATTCTTAAAAAAGTTCAATCGCAAAGTTGCTAAAAAAGAAGACGTTGAACTTTGGGTTCTTGGTCATCTAGCGCAAAAAATAAAACCTAAAGATATTCAATCAAATCAAACTGTATTCAAAGGGATTTCAGAAGTAATAGATAGAATTCCACAATTAATAGAATCATGAATAAAATAGCTATTATAGGTTCTGGCTTCTCATCTTTATCTGCGTCTTGTTATCTTGCAAAAGCAGGATACGAGGTAACTATATATGAAAAAAACGAAACTGTAGGAGGTAGAGCTCGAAGACTCGTAAAGGAAGGTTTTATTTTTGATATTGGACCTTCTTGGTATTGGATGCCAGATATTTTTGAAAGATTCTTTGCAGATTTTAATAAGAAACCATCAGATTACTATCAACTAGATAAATTAAATCCTGCCTATTCTGTAGTATTTGAAGATGAAAAGATTGAAATTGCAGATAATCTTGATGACATCAAAAAAACTTTTGAATCAGTTGAAAAAGGTAGTTCTAAGCCATTACAGCAATTTATGTCTAAAGCTGAGGAGAACTATGAGATAGCAATAAAGAATTTAGTCTATAGACCTGGAGAGTCCCCTTTAGAGTTAATCACTCCTCAAACTGCTAAAAAAGTTGGTGCGTTTATAGGCAATGTTTCTAAAGATGTGAGAAAGAAATTTACTAATCCTAAATTAATTAGTATTCTTGAATTTCCAGTGTTGTTTCTTGGGGCAACTCCACAAAACACTCCAAGTTTTTACAATTTCATGAACTATGCGGATTTTGGTTTAGGAACTTGGCATCCTAAAGGTGGGATGTATGAAGTTATACTAGCAATGAAAAAACTTGCAGAAGAACTTGGCGTAGTCATCAAAACCAATAGTCCGGTGGAAAAAATATTAGTTGATGATAAAGGAAGAACAGAAGGAATACTTACCAAAGGACAAAAGCACCTTTACCCTGTAGTGTTATCTGGAGCCGATTACCATCATTCAGAAACTTTATTAGATAAACAACACAGACAATATACAGAATCCTATTGGGAAAAGAAAACCTTTGCCCCTAGTTCATTAATCTTTTATGTAGGCTTTGACAAAAAATTGAAAAATATTGATCATCATAATCTCTTCTTTGATACAGATTTTACAAAACATGCAAATGAGATTTATGAAGATCCTAAGTGGCCAGAGGAACCATTATTTTACGCAAATTTCACCTCCCTAACAGATCCTTCAACAGCTCCCGAAGGTTGTGAAAATGGTTTCTTTTTAATTCCTTTAGCTCCAGATCTAGAAGATACACCAGAGTTAAGAGAAGAATACTTTGATAAGATAATTACAAGATTTGAGAAAAGAACTAATCAAGAAGTGAAGTCTCATATCTTATTTAAAGAATCTTTTTGCGTAAACGATTTCATATCAGAATATAACAGTTATAAAGGGAATGCTTATGGAATGGCAAACACTTTATTACAAACAGCATTTCTTAGACCTAATTTAAGAAGTCGCAAAGTTAAAAACCTTTATTTTACAGGACAGCTCACTGTTCCCGGCCCAGGAGTACCACCTTCCCTAATTTCTGGTAAGCTAGCAGCTGAACTGATTAAAAAACACGATCAATAATGAAAAGCTTATTTGACCAAGTCTCCCGCGAGTGTAGTAAGACAGTTACACACAATTACAGTACCTCTTTTTCCCTAGCAAGTAAAATGTTGGGTCCATCAATTAGGCAAGACATACATAATATTTACGGATTTGTAAGATTTGCTGATGAGATAGTAGATACTTTTCACGATTATGATAAACGTACTTTATTGGACCGTTTTGAACAAGACCTGGCGCATGCCATTGAGGATAAAATTAGCTTAAACCCTATTTTAAATTCTTTTCAAGAAACTGTAAATAAATACAATATTACCCCAGACATGTATGGTGCTTTTATCCATAGTATGAGACTTGATCTGGATAAGTCCATTTATCTTACAGATGAAGAATACAGAAACTATATTTACGGTAGTGCAGACGTTGTAGGACTAATGTCCTTGAAAGTTTTTGTAAAAGGAGATATGGATAAATATAACGATCTCAAAGATGATGCTATGAGGTTAGGAAGTGCTTTTCAAAAGGTGAATTTTCTAAGAGATTTAAAGGCAGATTTAGAGACTCTAGAAAGAAGTTACTTCCCTAACACAGACCTTCATGATTTAAGTGAAGAAGATAAGGCGAGACTAATTAAAGAAATAAAAGACGACTTCGACGCAGGACTTAGAGGTATAAAAAGGTTACCTATTGAAGCAAAATTAGGTGTTTACACCGCTTACACCTACTATAGAAGGTTGCTCACGAGATTAGAACGCACTCCTTCTAAGGAAATAAGAAATAAGAGAATACGCGTACCTAATTATGAAAAGATTTTTCTTCTTTCAAAAGGTTATGTAACTTACCGTCTCAACCTCATTTAAGATATGGAAATAGCATTGTGGATCGTCATTTTTCTAGCAACCTTTTTCATTATGGAGTTCAATGCTTGGTGGATGCATAAATACGTAATGCACGGATTTTTATGGAACCTTCATGAAGATCACCATCACAAAAAGCACAACAGCTGGTTTGAAAAAAACGATCTCTTTTTTGTATTCTATGCGGTAATCAGTATGGGACTTAAAGTGGCGCATAGTGAGTTAGATTTATGGTGGTGCCTGCCAATAAGCGCGGGAATTCTTGCCTATGGTATCGCCTATTTTGTTGTTCATGATATCTTTATTCATCAACGGTTCAAGTGGTTGCGCAAGGCAAATAATAAATATGCAAAAGGAGTTCGTAGGGCGCACAAAATGCACCATAAACACATAGGAAAAGAAGATGGAGAAAACTTCGGTATGCTCATCGTCCCGCTCAAGTATTTCAAATAACATATGAAAAATGCCATTGTCATAGGCGCTGGAATCGGAGGTCTTGCTGCAGCATTACGACTAAGACATCAAGGATTTTCCGTTACGGTATTTGAAAAAAATGAGTATGCTGGTGGAAAACTTCATGCCATAGAACAGGATGGTTATCGTTTTGACTTAGGACCATCTTTGTTTACTCTACCGCATCTTGTAGAAAGCTTATTGGCACTTTTTCCAGAAGAGAAAATTGATTTTAGTTATAAGAGTAAAGAGATCGCATTCCATTATTTTTGGGAAGACGGTACTTGTTTTAAAGCTAGTACGGACTCATCAAAATTTGTGGTAGATGCCTCAAAAGTTTTCAATGAAGAAAAGTCTACCATAAAAAAGTATTTATCTAAAAGCAAATCAAAATACGAACTTACCAGAAGCCTTTTTCTAGAAAAATCTTTACATAAAGCCGCTACCTATTTATCACTCGACACCATAAAGGCAATAGTTAACGCTCCTTTTTTAGGTTTAAACAATACTTTAAACGATGAAAATAGTAAGTTTAAAAACTCTAAATTAACGCAGCTTTTCAATAGATACGCTACTTATAACGGTTCTTCTCCATATCAAACACCGGGAATTATGACCATGATTCCACATTTGGAACTAGGTCTTGGAACTTATTATCCTGATGGTGGCATGCACCGTATATCCCAATCGTTATTTGAATTAGCACAAAAAGTTGGTGTAGAATTCCGCTTTCGCGAGAGCGTAACAAAAATAACAACTTCGAAAAATAAAGTAACCGGTGTAGAAACGGAGAACAATGCTTTACGGTCAGATTTAGTGGTTTCTAACATGGATATTGTACCTACCTATAGAAATCTTATGAAGGATGTGCCTGCTCCAGAAAAAACACTGAGTCAAGAACGATCTAGCAGCGCCCTTATTTTTTATTGGGGAATAGATCGAGAGTTTCCAGAATTGGATCTTCACAATATTCTGTTTTCTGAAAATTATCAAGCAGAATTTCAAGATATTTTTGAAAACAAAACCCTTTACAGCGATCCTACCGTTTACATAAATATAACGAGTAAAGAATCTAAAGAAGATGCGCCGGCAGGTCACGAAAACTGGTTTGTCATGATCAACGCTCCAGGAGATTACGGTCAAGACTGGGAACAACTCATTCAAGAATCAAAAAAGCAAATCATTATAAAAATTAAGAAATGTCTTCATGTAGATATAACCGAGCATATCAAAACTGAATATATTTTAACGCCTCAAGGAATTGAAAAAAATACAAGTTCTTACCGAGGCGCACTTTATGGAGCTGCAAGTAATAATAAATTTGCCGCATTTTTGAGACATCCTAATTTTAACGGAAAAATCAAAAACTTATATCACGTAGGTGGTTCGGTTCATCCTGGTGGAGGAATTCCTCTGTGTTTGTTAAGCGCACAAATCACTGCAGATTTAATCCAAAGGAAACAATGAAGTTAGCTGCAATTGTATTTTTATGGATCATTCATGTGGCTGCGCTTATAGGAATAGCGTTAGGATATGAAGATTTCTTTTTACCTAAATCTCCTTTTACACTTGTATATTTATTCTTCTTGATGGTATTTCTATTCAAGATCGATTCTCAAATTAAAGTCATTTTATTTGCTGCTTTTATGATAGTAGGAATAAGTGTAGAATGGATAGGAGTTCATACAGGAAGCTTGTTTGGAGACTATTACTACGGTAAAAACTTTGGGCCAAAAATAGACGGCATACCGCTACTAATAGGAGTGAATTGGGCGATTCTCACCTTTATTACACATATAATCGCAAGGCAATTTTTCAAATCGGCTATTGCTGTGATTGCTGCTGGCGCTGCACTTATGGTAGGCTTAGACTTCTTCTTAGAGCAAATTTGCGACTTCTCTGGATTTTGGCATTTTGAGAACGGCGCAGGATGGTTCAATTACGTGTGCTGGTTCATAATTGCTGCTGTTTTACATGCGATCTCATTTAAATTTAAGCTCAAAGGAAATGCGCTTATCTCATATCACCTCTACGGAGTTCAACTCATTTTTGCACTAGGATTATGGATCATCATTACGATATAGCGATTATAGGTATGGGCTGCGCAGGTAGTCATGTGGTGCAGGAATTGTTGCGTCGAAGTACTGGTCTTAAGGTAGTTGTGATTGATGATTTTAAATCAGATTCTTTAGATAAAACATGGTCTTTTTGGGAACTAGGAAAAGGTAAGTGGGATCATTTGATCTCTCATAGTTGGAAAAACGGGAGCTTCATCGTACCAGAGAATAGAATAGATTTCAGTCTCAACGATTATGTATATAAATCTATAGAAAGTCGTGATTTTATCGCTTTCGCGAAAGCGGAACTACAAATAGCCTCTAATATCACTTTAATAGAAGAGAAAGTACAACGAGTATCTGGTGAAGAATTAAGAACGATTCATTGCGATACGGTAGAAATAACAGCAAATCTCGTATTAGACAGCCGTATTGACCCAGCATTTTTTAAAGACACAAATGCAACTACATTAAAACAGCATTTCAAAGGTTGGGTGATTAAAACCGAAGATCCAGTATTTGATCCACATCAATTTGTTATGATGGATTACCGAGTTAGGGATAAAGGTACAACGAGCTTTACTTACGTCTTACCACATTCTGCCACCGAAGCTTTAGTAGAGTATACTTATTTCTCTAAAGATGTGGTTTCTGATGAGACTTATGAAAAGTATCTCAAAGAATACATTAGTGATCTTTTAAAAATCGATGCTTTCACCATTCAAAAATCAGAACAAGGCATTATACCTATGACTACCTATAAGTTTGAAAGGCATCATGAGAAAAATCTGTTTAAAATAGGAACTGCTGGCGGCTGGGTAAAACCTTCTACTGGTTATAGTTTTAAAATGAGTGAGAAAAAAGCCAGCCAATTGGTCGATAATATCATGGCTGATCGCGACCTCAACTATGGAATGATTTCTAAGAAATTTAGGTTTTATGATGAGATCATGCTAGATGTTTTGCATGGCGATAATGAACGCGGCGCTCAAGTATTTCATACGCTTTATAAAAAGAACAACATAAATACTATTTTCCGTTTTCTTGACGAGGAAACCAGTTTTGGAAAGGAGCTTGGCATAATGCTGCCTATGACTTCTAAGCCATTTTTAAGTGCTTTTTTTAGAAAGTTATTTTAAGTGATCTATTGAAGTTTGTATTTTTCGTACTTGTTTAGACCGCTTACATCTATATTTAATTTACCATCATCGTGCTCACCTAAATAGGTAAATTTTGCACCCCAAACTATTTCACTTGCCTTATAAGAAGACCTCGAATATAATGTTTGTGAAGAAGATTCATCAAAAGCTTTAAGCATCACAATAAATTCTACGTCTCTTTCTTGAAATTCCTTTTCAGTCATTTGATATAATGGACTAGATCCATCAATAGGATGCACAATGGTCCATACAGAAGGAAAGAAAAAAACCATATCTCTTTCTAATTCTAAATTATGAAATTCTCTTAATTGCGAGCCTTTCTTACGGAAGGAGACGCTCAAATCTGCATTAACTTCCAGTAATTCATTTTTCTGTGGATTCACAACTCGTATCATGAAACCGTTAATGTCTAGATAAGGAGCAATGACTCCTATATCGCTATATTTAATTTTAGTTCTTGATTTTGAAAAGCGACCATATAGTAATCCTGTTGCCAGTGCAAATGTGAGCAATCCTAACATAGACTCTATGGCTGCAACAATATTTGCAGGAATTCCTATAGGCGCTACACGTCCATAACCTAGTGTAGTAATAGTTTGAGCACTAAAGAAAAATGCTTCTATAAACTCTTGTAAAAGTGTACTTCCTGAAGTACCAGTAAGATTTTCAACGCCTATTGCAACATAAATAGAAGCAAATAAAATATTAATCACAAAATAGCCTATCAGTATATACAGAAAGAAATAAGACCATGACATGGTGACTAAGTTGTGAAAGAAATTGAGTTTTTCAAAAAATGGAATATTAGTTTTCACTATATTAAAAGAACCGTCTTTATTTACAGCTCTGTAGCCATCAGTTTCTGGCTTTTCACCTAGTCCAAAATCATTGTATTTTTTCTCCTTTTCTTTCAATGAATACTACTTAGAGTTTTTAGGCTTTTAAATCACTAGGTACCTCAAAATTAGGCCAACTTCCTGTGATTTGATAAGGCTGGAATCTGGTAAACATTTCTTCTTTATACCATTGTAGCGCCTGCGTTTGTTGAACGGCATGTCTATGATTCTGACTGCGGTAGGCAAATTTCTTTAAAGCTCTGGCATCATTCCATAAACTGAAAGTAGCCATTTGGGTTACCGGTCGCTCTCCTACTCCAGCAGTAAAAAGCAAATTAGGGTTATCCACTAAATCCAATTGAGAGGTAGGAACATAATCCCAAAACTTCTTCAACATGCTTATCTTAATCGTGGCTCTCGTTATAACCGATATGTACGAATTGTTTTCATCTAGAGAATCACTATGCTCAAACGGATTTTGCTTAGACCATTGTCCATGAGCTTTGATACTTTTCATATAGAAAGTAAGTTGTTGCTCGCTATGATTTTGGTAACGTTTGTAAAGTTTTGAGTTATTAAAAAAATCTCCTGCTACCTTTTCATTATCCCAAACTTGTAATACCCCATAAACACTCCAGTCTGGTTTAGGATCAAAATTCTCTTTACCAGAGCCTAGTAATTTATAAAACTGTAATCCTTTTACCTTTTTCATAGGTCGGTGCGCAAATTGCATCATTCCAAACGCCCAAAGCTTTTGTTTAAGGTTTGGATATTTAAAAAAAGTAAGAGTTGTAATTTGTTGGGACATGAGTTACAAAGATAAGAACGTTCTTAAATTAAAAATTATAATTAAGGCGTTAGGTTTGTAAAGAATGAAACCTTGTCTTTAAATAATATCTAACAAACCAAAAACGCCCCTTGAAAAATCAAGAGGCATTTTATTATATTAGAAAACGCTTAATTATGCTGCGTTATCTTCTTTGATTTTGTTCAAAGCACTTCCTTTGCGGTACCACTCAATTTGAGCAGCATTGTAGGTATGGTTTGCTTTGATCGTGTCCTTAGAACCATCTTTATGAGTGATCTCGATAGTTAATGGAACATCTGGAGTAAAGTCTGCTAGATCAACAAAATTGAAAGTATCATCTTCTTGGATCAGGTCATAATCTGCCTCGTTTGCAAATGTAAGACCTAACATTCCTTGCTTTTTCAAGTTCGTTTCATGAATACGAGCAAAAGATTTTACAATCACAGCTACAACTCCTAAGTGACGTGGCTGCATTGCTGCATGCTCACGAGAAGAACCTTCACCATAATTGTGATCACCTACCACTACAGAAGGAATACCAGCCGCTTGATAAGCTCTTGCCGTATCTGGAACAGCACCGTATTCACCATCTAACTGATTCTTAACAAAGTTAGTTTGCTTATTAAAAGCATTCACAGCACCTATAAGTGTATTGTTTGCGATATTATCTAAGTGACCTCTAAAACGTAACCAAGGTCCTGCCATAGAAATATGGTCTGTAGTACACTTACCGAAAGCTTTAATCAACAATTTTGCATTGTTAACATCAGTTCCTATAGGAGTAAATGGCTCAAGCAATTGTAAACGTTCTGAATCATCAGCAACATCTACTACAACGCTGCTTCCATCTTCTTGTGGTGCTAAGTAACCATCATCTTTTACTTCAAAACCTTTAGGAGGTAATTCCCATCCTGTAGGCTCATCTAACATTACCTCTTCACCATCTTCATTGATTAATTTATCGGTAATAGGATTAAAGTCTAGTCTACCTGCAATCGCTATGGCAGCAACCATTTCTGGAGAAGCTACAAAGGCATGCGTATTAGGGTTACCATCGGCACGTTTTGCAAAGTTTCTATTAAACGAGTGGATGATTGAGTTTTTAGGTGCATTTTTAGGATCACTATAACGTGCCCACTGACCGATACATGGTCCACAAGCATTAGTAAATATAGTAGCATCTACACTTTCAAATATCCCTAAAATACCATCACGCTCTGTAGTATAACGCACTTTTTCAGAACCAGGATTGATACCAAACTCTGCTTTAGTCTTTAATTTTTTATCGATTGCTTGTTGAGCAATAGAGCTAGCACGTGAAAGGTCTTCATATGAAGAGTTAGTACAAGAACCTATCAGTCCCCATTCTACCTTAAGTGGCCATTCATTTTTAGTTGCCTTTTCATTCATAGAACCTACTTCAGTCGCAAGATCTGGTGTAAATGGTCCATTAATATGAGGCATTAATGTATCAAGATTAATCTCGATAACTTGATCAAAGTATTGCTCTGGATTTGCATACACTTCATCATCTCCAGTAAGGTATTCTCTTACCTCGTTTGCAGCATCTGCAATATCAGCTCTTTCTGTAGCACGTAGGTAACGCTCCATCGAGTCGTCATAACCGAAGGTAGAAGTAGTCGCTCCTATCTCAGCACCCATGTTACAAATGGTTCCTTTTCCAGTACAAGAAAGGTTTTTAGCTCCTGGGCCAAAATATTCAACTATGGCACCAGTTCCACCTTTAACGGTAAGGATTTCAGCTACTTTAAGGATAACATCTTTAGGTGCTGTCCATCCTGATAATTTACCAGTAAGTTTTACACCTATCAGTTTAGGAAATTTCAATTCCCAAGCCATTCCTGCCATTACGTCTACAGCATCTGCTCCACCTACACCTATAGCAACCATTCCTAGTCCACCAGCGTTTACCGTGTGAGAATCTGTCCCGATCATCATACCGCCAGGGAACGCATAGTTTTCAAGAACTACTTGGTGAATAATACCAGCTCCTGGTTTCCAGAAACCGATACCATATTTATCTGATACTGACTCAAGAAAGTTAAACACCTCGTTAGAAGTATTCATAGCACTTTGAAGGTCCATACTCGCTCCATTTTTTGCTTGGATCAAGTGATCACAATGCACTGTAGTAGGAACAGCAACTTTATCTTTACCAGCTTGCATAAATTGCAATAATGCCATTTGAGCCGTAGCATCTTGACATGCGATACGATCTGGGGCAAAATCTACATAGTCTTTCCCTCTAGTAAAAGGTTTACCAGGAGTTCCATCCCATAAGTGAGAATATAAAATCTTCTCAGCAAGTGTAAGTGGTTTACCAGTAATCTCACGTGCTTTATCTACACGGGCTGGCATCTCAGCATACACCTTTTTAATCATATCAATATCAAAAGCCATATATCTAGTTTTTATTTAATTTTTTAAGGTTTGCGAAGTTACAAAAATGCCGCATGAAATGAAAGCCCTATCACACTCGGACAGCAGTTTAGACAATCTCAAAATAGCAGCTATCTAGTGCTTTCGTTTTTATCAAATTAATAAATATATACCGCTTAAAATGATGTTTTCGCAATAAATGATATAGTTTGAAGCTATACCGCTTTCGCGAAAGCGAACACTTTTACAACCTTTAACAGCCAAAAAGGATAAAATGACGCAACCATTTGACAGTTTCTTTACTATTAAGTAAACCCATTAAACAATTTCAAATGAAATATTTCCTAAAATCAATTTTGGTACTATGTATACTTCTAGTTTCATCTTGTTACTATGAAGATATTGATGATCTAGAAAAACGTCAAGAAATAATAGAGCAAGACACTACCTTATACGACTATGTTGAATCTATGGCGCAGGATGGCGCAAATCAGGATGATGTAACTTGTATTAAATTTATCTATCCTATAGGTCTATATACTGTAGATGCAAATGATGTGGTCAGAAGTCTAGATGTTATTGTTGGTAATCAGGCGTTTTTTGACTTTTTGAATAATCTAAACCCAACTGATAATATTTCTATTAGTTATCCTATTGAAACCACACTTTCTGATGGCACCATAGTTTCTATTACTAATAATGAAGAACTTCTAGATAGTATAGAGTCTTGTATTGAACAACAAGAAGAGATCATAAGAGAATGCGACGCATTACTTAATGACGGTCAAGAATGTATCTGGAAAGTAGGGTATTCTTTTAATGATACCAATGACTTCTTAGGTGCTGAATTTGATGGAGATGGCATTACTTATTTTGAATATGGTGATGATAGTGATGAAGGATCTTGGAACTCGCTATTTATAGAAGACCAGTTATTCATCAATATCAACTTATTAGATGATACATCGATATATGGTCAGCGTTTCAATAAAAATTGGCGTGTTGAATTTTGGTCTCCAGAAACCATGACCTTAACTACAGATAACGGAGAAGAATTAATCATCAATAGATATTGTACACCTGATGATACTGATGAGTGTTTTAATCTGGACTTTGTGGCTTGCGAAAACAATCTAACTCCTGGAATAGCAGATATAATTCTAGATGATTATACAGCGTGTATATTTGAGATCATGCGATTAGATGAGACAATCGATACCATCGCATATTATGAAAATGAAAACGATGCGCTTACTTCAAGTAATGCAATCGATCCTAATGTAATCTATAACAATACTAGTCTAGATCAAGATTTTTATGTAAGTATTACTTACGGTATTAATAATGCTGTAAATCTAATATCAATAAGTGTTTCAGTAGAGAGCTGCCCTTAATCACTTAATAAGAGAAATAAAAAAGGCACTATTTTTAGTAAATAGTGCCTTTTCTTTATTAAATTACTAATTATAAAATCTTATCAATTATACTTTCCTCGGTATAACCTTCAGCTTCAGCTTTGTAATTTTTTATAATTCTATGTCTTAAAATACCAGTAGCTACTGCCTTGACATCTTCTATATCTGGGCTATATTTTCCATTTACCGCTGCGTGGGTTTTTGCTGCCAGAATCAAATTTTGTGAGGCTCTAGGACCAGCGCCCCAATCGATGTATTCCTTTATAATATCTGGAGCAGTATCACCATTAGGTCTGGTTTTACCTACTAAGGAAACAGCATACTCGATAACATTATCTGCTACTGGAATACGACGTACTAACTGCTGAAAATCTACAATTTCTTGAGCTGTAAAAAGAGCATTAATTTGAGGTTTGTGATCGCTAGTAGTAGATTTTACCACATCTATTTCTTCTTGATATGACGGATATTCTAATAAGATAGAAAACATAAATCTGTCTAACTGCGCTTCTGGCAATGGATAAGTTCCTTCTTGCTCAATAGGGTTTTGTGTAGCTAATACAAAGTAAGGTTTATCTAGCTTATAGTTATGACCAGCTACGGTCACTGATTTTTCTTGCATTGCTTCTAATAAAGCTGCTTGAGTCTTAGGTGGTGTACGGTTGATCTCGTCAGCAAGTATAATGTTAGAAAAAACAGGTCCTTTTAAAAATTTGAAAGTCCTATTCTCATCTAAAATTTCACTACCTAATATATCGCTAGGCATTAAATCTGGAGTAAACTGTATTCTTTTAAAATCTAAACCTAATGCTTGTGAAATTGTATTCACCATCAAAGTTTTGGCCAGGCCAGGAACACCTACAAGTAAAGCGTGACCACCAGAAAAAACCGAAATTAATATTTCATCAATCACTTTCTCTTGCCCTATTATTATTTTGGCAATTTCTCTTTTAAGATCTTGGTGTTTTTTTACCAGGTTGTCTATAGCAGCTACATCTGACATGAAAGTGTTGATTTATAAATTTTATTTCCAGCTATTAAGTATATCGCAATCTATATATTCTGGACCTATTTTTATGTAAGTATCGGCTAGTTTTTCATTGCGCCACTCATTGATCGCTCTTACTTGCTTGTCTTTAAGCGCTAAGTCTTTAATTTTCAAAAAGTCCTGTGCATAATTTGCTTTATGATCTGGAATTTTATCAATGATCTTAACGATTTTAAAAGTTTTATTTCTTTTACGTGGATCAACTTCTTCGATGATACCACTTACATCTCCTTTTTCAAGAAATTGAACTGTAGATGCCATATCAGACTCGAGCCTTATTACCTCTACTCTTCCAGTTCCTGTATTAGGGTTGATGATTCTACCTCCATTCTCAGCAGTTTTTTCTTCATCACTTATTTCTCTGGCCGCATCTTCAAAGCTTATCTCGTTTAAAATGATACGATCTCTCATATCTTCCAGCTCTTTTCTAGCCTTCTCAACCTGAGATACAGAGATGTATGGCGTTAGTAATATATGACGCACATCTCGTATCT
Organism: Nonlabens dokdonensis; assembly: GCF_002162835.1. Classification (GTDB taxonomy): domain Bacteria; phylum Bacteroidota; class Bacteroidia; order Flavobacteriales; family Flavobacteriaceae; genus Nonlabens; species Nonlabens dokdonensis_B. The sequence continues at coordinate 5,873 of NZ_MAAX01000144.1, read as the reverse complement.
GACCACGTATTTTTTCTACATATAAAATGTGCCATCCAAATATGGTTTCAAACGGCTCGCTTATCTCACCTTCTTGAAGTGAAAAAGCCTGATCTTTAAATTCTTTAACAAATGGATCGCTACGTTTTAAAGAAAGTACTCCACCTTGTCGCTCTGTTCCAGTATCATCAGAGTATAAAGTTGCTTTTGCAGCAAAATCTGCTCCATTATCTAAAACATCTGCTCGGTAACCGTTTAATTTATCGATCACCAGTTTTACTTCTTCTTCATCTGCTTCTGGGATCACAACTATTTGTGCCATTTCTACTTCAGATCCAAAAAGCGGTCGCTCCTCTTCTGGAATGGACTTAAAGAAATCTCTTACTTCTTCTGGAGTGATTTCTACTTGTTCTGTAATACGTTCTTGCATACGTTGTGCGAGTAACCCATCTCTATTAACACGGTTTAATGCTTCACGTACTTGAGTAATATTATCTTTTTTATAGAATTTTGCGATTTCTCTGTCGTCATCAGTTTGAAGTGCATTTTTAAAGTACTGTATTTGACCTTCAGTTCTTCCTTCAATTTCTCTATCACTAATGGTAATACTATCCTGAATAGCGTGATGCGCATACATTTTTTCAGAAAGTAGACTTTCCATGAGCTCACAACTGGTAATATCAGAAATCCCGGCTTGTCTTTTTGCTTGTGCTTTTGCAGAAGCAATATCAGAACCTAAAATCACATAATCTCCTATTACTCCAGCAACTCCTTCAATGAGGAATCTTTTTTTAGTAGTAGGTCTAACACTGTCTAGTGCTGCAAGGGTTTCTTCAACATTCTTTTTATCAGCGGCAGCAATATCTGCACTTGAGGTTGTTTGTGCTGTTACCGCTTTCGCGAAAGCGAGAACAATAAAAACACTTATGTATTTAGTTATTGATTTTAAGTTTATCACTGTTAATAGCGTCATTTAATAAATCTTTTTCTATTTTTTTTATATAAGCTAGCTTGCTTTTATTGAGTAGCACCTGCTTGATAGTAGGCTTTACATAAGATAATGGTGCACGATCACCGCGTTTGAGCACTTTATTGAACCGCACCAAATATACACCAAGACTATCTTCCAGCTTCCAGGTTTTATTTTCTTTTATGTAATACTTTTCATTTGCTGGATTTATCACGTTCATAGCGTCAAAAAGATTACTTTTTTTCACCCATATACTATCATTGAGAAAGTAACTGCGGTATGTAAGCTTGAGACTGTCTAGTAGAGACAACGAAGGTAGATCTCCTTTATTGAAGAGTTTTGTTATTTTTTGCAAATCAGTGTTAAGAGGATCTAATTGAATGTACCTAAATTGAACTAAATCTTCATTGAGTTTAAAGTCTTCATTGCGATCTTCATAATAGGCTTCTATCTCGCTATCTTTAATAAGGGTATCAAGATTTTGTTTTGTTAACTCTCTTAAATACTCCTGCGCATATAACTCTACTTTGTAGTTATTTATGAGTCTGTCGAGCTCTTGCTGCCTATTCTCATCAATATTATTAATTGCTTTATTTAACAACAACTGATCTGTCGCCCATTGATTCACATATGCCGATACAATGCGCGCACTATCTTGCTTAGTATAATTTGCTGGTAGGATTCGTTCTATATCACTCTTATCTAGATAATTCTTATCAAGAACCACGACAGCATCTGGTACTTGCTCTGTCTGGAAATATTCACAAGAAACTAACGATAGAAAACCCAATATATAAAAGATGTGTTTAACCAAGTTGTTTTTCAATTTTGGATTTTACTTTCTTGAGTACTTTTTTATGGATTTTTATTTTATGGCCATCTCTTAAACCTTCTATCCATTGCTTTTCTAATTCTTGTTTATAATCATTAATAACACGTCCACGAGCTTCATCTAAAGTTTTAAGTGAAGGTTCTATGATTTCTTTTACTTCAATTACTTTGTGAAAACTATCTCCTTGATCGTGATATACCTTTGAAACTCCTACTTTAACATCAAAATCTTTTGGTAACCTATTATAATTATCTTCAACAATTCCTGAAGAAATGATGACTTTAGTTTTGTTATCTAGATTAATGCGCGCTTTTATAGAATCTGTAGAAACATCTTCACGCAACATTTTTTGTACTTGTTGGGCGACCTCATTTGAGGTGCTCTGTGTCAAAATAATATCTAGCCTACGTTTCCAAACATAATTTTCTTTGTGAGCGTCATAATAGCGCTGCTGTCCTAAGGAGTCATTATCTGCTTTATTCCATATTTGAGTTTCAATTAAATCAAAAACTAAAAAGCCTTCTTTAAATTCATTGTATAAAAATCTAAAATCTTCATTATCTCTTTCTAGATTTTTATCATAATACTCAATTATCTTCTCATTAATGAATGATTGATAAAATGCGTCTAGCTTTTCTTTCTTTGAAGAGTAACTCAAATAATCTTTAGACTGTTTTAATTCTAAGTAAGCCAGAAAATCCTTCACTTTAAAAGCTACTTCTTGAATGTTAAATAAGTTCATTTCATTTGACGTACCGTTTTTGTCAAAAACGTAACTAGCATTCATAATCAAGCTATCATTTACTGATTTATAAACCACTTGAGGCAAGCTCATTGTTTTTAAAATACCGTACTGATCTTTTAACCTATCTGTAAAAGCCTGAGTAATAATTCTCGATCTAGGTGACTTTTGAATTTTATTTTCTAAGCTTTTTTTAACCTCTTCAAATTCCTTAACAGGATGCTTTTCTAATAACTTAATGATATGCCAGCCGTAAGGAGTTTTAACAGGTGTGCTGTATTCTTCAGGAGTTTTTAATTTAAAAGCAGCCTCAGCAAAGGTTTGATCTATTCCTCCAGTTCCAAATTTATTTAGTTTACCACCTCTAGGAGCTGTATTTGCGTCGTCAGAAAACTCGCGGGCAAGCTCTTCAAAACGCTTTCCTTCTTCTAGTTGTTTGTAAATTTCTTCTATACGAGACTTTGCCGTTTTCTCGTCGGCATCCTTTTTATCAAAAGTCATGATGTGCGCCACCGTTATCTCTCCAGGATTAGGTCTTCTATCGTTTACATAAACTATATGGTAGCCAAAATCTGTGCGAAATGGTTTTGAATAGGTTTTAACTGGAGTTTCATAGGCAGCAGTTTCAAACTCGTATGCCATTCTAAAAGCTCCAAACCATCCTAAGTTTCCATCGTTACCAGCACTAGGCCCTTCACTTTTTGCGCGAGCTAGTTCACCAAATTTGGCTCCATTTTCTAACTCTGTATAAATCTCTTGTATTCTATTCCATGCCTTAAGTGTGTCTGTGGCTGTCGCTCCACGATCTAATTTTATGAGAATATGACTCGCATTCACCTCTTCTCTGCCGCGGTCATAACCTTCACGTACTAAACTTTCAGTCACTTGATTATCAGTAAGGTAAGGCTGTGCTAGACTGGATCTTGTACTTTTAATATCATTTATATGATCTTGTTCTTTATCCAGCCCTAATTCATAGGCTTGTTGTAATTTTAATCGGTAATCTATATACAACTGTAAATAATTATCTACATCTTTTTGATCTTCATCTTGAACTATATCAATATTCTTAAAGTAAAATTTCATGAAGGTTCCCGCATCATAATCTTTACCATCGATGCTTAAAATTACTTTATCGCTTAAATCTTGAGCCTTAACGCTAGCGCTTAAAAACAATAATGTTATCAAAAAAAATGTACTGAAATACTTCATATTTTTTCTTTTCAAGAAACGCAAAAATAGTTATTTAACATTGCCTTTCAAAACGTTGAAATTTAGTAAATATTTTAAATAAATTTTTTAAGTTTTAACCGCTTCTAACGACCTCACTCAAATGATAAAAAGTACGCATAGTATTAAAATTTTATTACCCTTAAATGAAGTAATGGAGCTGTTTAAAAATCAAGATTATTTCAAATTTTGGCAAAAAGGCCTAGTGAGTAGCAGGCCATTGAACGGCTCGCCAGGCGAGTCTAATAGCACCAGAGAGATGCGTATTAAAGTAGCTGGTAACATTATTAAAATGAGTGAAGAGATAACTACTGTAAACCTACCGCACTTATGGGAAGCAACTTACCGCACTAAGGGCGTTGTGAATAAACAGAGTAACCGCTTTCGCGAAACCGAGACCATAATAGATCATAAAATTATTAAAACAACTTTATGGGATGCCACAAGCACCTTTAAATTTACCGGTTTTATGCGACTCATAGGCAAAGCCCAACCGCAACTTTTTAAGGGTCAGACTTTACAACACATGCAAGATTTTAAGACTTTTGCAGAAAATCAAAGTGATTTTATAACAAACGGATAATGAGAAAATTAAAACTTATATGGGATTTTAAAGGTCCTGATGCAGAGCGTACAGCAAGCCACCATTTAATACATCTTAATGAATATGTTAAGAATGAAAAAGTAGATTTTATAGCTACTGGAACAGAAAAAATAAACCAGATGCATCACATTGCATTTTTGGCGCTTGAAGAGATTTATATGCCTCCTGTACGTAATGCGCTAAAACCGCATCGCGGTCAATTGTGGAAGGAATAGAAAACTGAGATGCACAATAATTAATTAAAGTTTGCGCTATTAGCATCCTTTACATTATTATTTATTCTAGTATTAAATCTTAACCTCGTCGCTATTAAATGAGCCAAAGTAAATATACAAACGATGTAAAATATTCTGGAATAGAAATAACTGACGTAATTTGATGAATACATTGCGATAGCATAAAATGCGCTGGAAATTAGGAAAGAATATGGTATAATAAGATAGTGCTCAGTACTTGCTTTTTCTAATTGTAAATATCCTAAAGTAGCTATCAAACAGTATAATAACGAGGTAAAACCATAGACATAAAACAATAGGATTATCCAAAATTCAAGTTCTGGACTTATAAGCTGGATAATATTGTGTATAAGGTAACTTTCAAATAAGAACAGCAATAGAACTATTAAGCTACTACTTATAGTTATTTTTTTCCATTGGATAAATTTGATAACATCTTTTAAGAATGTTGCAAATCCTACTGCGGTAAAAATAAAGAAGAATATGTTAGACCAATAGTTTTTAAAATAGACTAAACAAAAGTCTGATAATATTAGCAGAATCATACCTATTAAATACCTATTATGATCATACAATTTATGCCATTTAATTAAGTAGATAATTATTAGAATTGAATTAACAACTCTACTCCATTTTACTAAAAAAATACTTTCTGAGTAAATTATTAAACCATTGATTAACAAGAACACAATAGCAAATAAGAGGTACCATCTTTTGGAAATATGTCGGTCTTTTGTGGTCATGAAAACAAATAAAACTAACTCAATTAACATCAAAGAATTTGAATACAATAAGATAGTATTATTTCATAGACTAAATGTAATCAAAATGGTTTAAATTAAATAGAAATACGTTTTTCATTAGATAAACGGCAATAGAAATCATACGTAAGATCTGCTTTAAAAGATTATTTTTATACCTATTAACCTCTTTTGAGAAATCTATGAATACATCATTATTATTTAATAACCTACTTAATAAAAGTCAAATACTCGTAGGAGACGCCTTAAAAGATCGCTATTCACATATATGGCAAATGGGCCAACCGCTTAAAGCATTATGCGTGCTGTTACCAGAAAACACAAACCAGGTAAGCGAGATTATGAAAATTTGTTATCAAAATGATTTACCTGTTGTACCTCATGGAGGATTAACAAATCTAGTAGGCAGTACAGAAACTTTTGGTAATGAGGTAGTAATCTCTACAGAACGTATGGACCGTATTGAAGAGATTGATAAATCTAGCAGGACCATTACCGTGCAAGCTGGTGTAATATTAG
>NZ_MAAX01000087.1 GCF_002162835.1 Nonlabens dokdonensis | reverse complement strand
AAGATCTTTTAATTCAAAAAAGCGGAGTAGAGCCCACTTATGAAGAAATTAAAGTAGCCGGAGAAAACTACTGGGAAACACACGATAAAGATGTTAAAGGTAGCGGTTACAAACCTTTTATGAGATGGGTAAATCGTGCAGAAGCTTATGTAAAGGAAGATGGTACGTTACAATCTCCATTTGAAATACAGCGCTTACTTGAAAGTAATTCTACAAAAAATGGCTTGGTTGATAATTCTAATTGGCTTCCTGTAGGACCTTTTACCTATGCTGAAACCGGATCATGGTCACCAGGTCAAGGACGTGTTAACACACTAGCTGTTGATCCTAATAATTCTAACATTTACTATATGGGAACACCTAGTGGTGGGCTTTGGAAATCTGTAGATGCTGGTACAAATTGGACTCCTTTAACTGATTTTCTTTCACAAATAGGAACAAGCGCCATTGCTATAGACCCTAATAACTCTAATATTATTTACATAGGAACCGGAGATGATGATGCTGGTGATAGTGATAGTCTAGGAATGCTTAAATCTACTGATGGTGGCGCAACATTTAACTCTACTGGATTAACTTTTACACGTGGAGGAGCAAATATCAGTGAAATATACATCGACCCAAATAACAGCAACAATCTTTTTATTTCCTCAAACCAAGGCTTTTATAAATCTACAAATGCAGGAACAACTGTTACCAGAACCTTTACTGCAAATGTTAAGGATATTAAGTTAAAGCCTGGCGATTCTAATGTCCTATACATGTCTACCATATCTAGTTTTTATAGATCTACTGATCAAGGAACCACATGGACTGAGATAAGCTCTGGTTTACCTTTTAATCAAGGTAGATCTGTAATAGGTGTGACGCCTGCAAACTCTAATTATGTATATTTACTTATAATTGATAACAGCGCAAATTTAGTAGGCATTTATAGATCTTCAAATAGTGGTCTTAGCTTTACAAAAAGAGATAATGGTACAGATATTTTAGAAAATACTCAAGGCTGGTACGACCTAGCTCTAGAAGTATCGCCTACTAATCCAGAAACCATCTACACAGGATGTCTTAATGTGTGGAAATCTAATTCAGGAGGTTCTTCCTTTACAAAAGTAAATAGCTGGAATAACAGCGCTCAAGCTTCTTATACTCATGCAGATATTCATCAGATAAGACAGTTTGATAATGAATTATTTGTTCTATCTGACGGAGGTGTTTATAGAAGCACAAACCAAGCTGGTAGTTTTACAGATTTAACAGCCACGGCGCAAATAGGACAGTTTTATAGAATTGCAGTAGGAAAACAATCCAGTACAGAAGTCGCTGGTGGATTACAAGATAATGGTGGTTTTACAAGAAGTGCAGATTCATGGAAAAATTATTATGGGGCTGATGGAATGGAGGCCGGAATAGACCCTAATAATGATAATATTAGATATGGATTTACTCAAAGAGGCGGCGGCTTGTATTTCACTAATAATGGTGGTAACAGCAGGTCATTTAGTATAAGTGGTCCAGAAAACGGAAACTGGATTACGCCTATGAAAACAGACAGTCAAGGAACTATTTATGCTGGTTACTCTAGTCTTTATAAAGTAGTGGGATCTTCTTTTAATGTAGTGTCTCCATCTTTTGGAGAATCTATAGACTTATTAGAAATTGATCCCAACGATGACAGTACAATTTATGTAGCGGTAAATAGGGTTTTATATAAGAGTACCGACGCAGGATCGAGCTTTACATCAGTATTTAGTTTTCCTGAAAATATTTCAGCTATTGAAGTAAATTCTAATGATAGTTCTATTATTTATTTAGCGACCAGATTTTCAAACGGTCAGGTTTATAAAAGCACTAATCAAGGAGCTTCATTTATAAACATCACAAGCAATTTACCTAGCTTAGGAAAAAACACCTTAGCTCATCAAGGTCTTAGTGTAGATGAACCGCTATTTGTAGGAACAACTGTAGGAGTGTATCGTTATGATGAAAGTACTGGATTGTGGGAGCAATTCGGGAATAACTTACCTAATGTCAACATTAGAGATTTAGAGATTAACACAAATGATAATATTCTAACAGCAGGAACTTATGGTAGAGGAATATGGCAAACTGCTTTACGAAGAGCTGCTCCTAGCTCAGATATCAGATTAGTATCTATTCAAGATAATAGTGCAGAAATAACATGTGATTCTAATAGTATAGAGGTATTAGTAGAAAATGCAGGAAGTACTCTTATTAACTCAGTAGATCTTACTTATTCTGTAGATAGAGGACCATCGACCTCACAACAAATTAATGTTTCGATTACACCTCAAAATACTGACATCATTACAGTCACAGGACTCAACTTAACTCCAGGTGCTCACACTATAAATGTGATTGTTTCTACCACGAATGATTATTTTTCTGCTAACAACCGTGCTGTAAAAGAGTTTTTAAGTAATGGATCAGGAATTGTTAATGATACCTACCAATTTGAAAATAGAACTTTCCTCACAGCAATTAACGGTGGCGCTTCTTCAGAATGGGAGAATGGTGTTGCTAGTGGTAACATTTTAAATAGCAACGTGACAGGTTCTTCAAAAGTTTATGCTACAAATTTAAATGGCGACTATGGAAACAATTCTACCAGCTATTTATATACTGGCTGTTATGATTTGAGTACTACTAATAATCCGGTAGTTTCATTTGACATGGCATTTGATATTGAAACTAACTGGGATTTACTTTATATGGAATATTCTATAAATAGCGGTTCTAGCTGGAATATTCTAGGTAGTGCCACTGATCCTAACTGGTATAACTCAAATAGATTTCCTAATAATTCTAATTGTTATAATTGTGTAGGTGCACAATGGACAGGAACCGGAGTAGGAAATACACTTACTAATTATAGTTTACCCTTAAATTTCTTAAACAACCCTTCAGAAGTGTTATTCAGATTTGTTCTTAGAACTGATGGATCAGTAGTTGATGAAGGAGCAGTAATAGATAATTTTATTGTGACAGGTATTTTGAGCAATGAAACTAGTACGATATCAGACGCATTTAACATTTACCCTAACCCTTCTACAGGAATATTTAATCTAGAATGGAACAAACAAACCAGTTTTGATTACCGCATTTACGATGTAAGTGGTAAGTTAATTACTTCTAAAAATAACAATCTAGGTAGATTAAATAAATTAGATTTGACCGACGTATCACAAGGAATGTATTTTATACAAATTAACTCTGTTGATGGTATGCTAACCAAAAAAATAATAATTAAATAAACGACAGCCCATCAGTTTATTTACTAAAAGGTTTCTCTTATGAGAAGCCTTTTTTCATGTTTCATCTTTACGATAAATTCGTTATAGTTTACTTAACATATAAAAAAATGTTAATCTATATTTTAGTAATTCGTTATCAGACACAATTAAAACACAATATTAATTATGAAATTTAAATCTTCACTACTTATAGTCGGTGCTGTTCTTATTGCCACGGTTTCTTGTAAAGAAAACCAAGCAGATGATACAGTAAACCAACCTGGATTAGATCTAGGTTATATGGATACATCAGTATCTCCCAAAGACGATTTCTATCGTTATGTTAATGGAGTCTGGATAGACTCCACAGAAATTCCAGCAGATCATACCGTATGGGGTGGCTTTAACAAATTAAGAAAAGATACAGATGCAGATGTTCTAGCTATTCTTGATAAAGCTATGAATGACGAAAACCTAGATCCTGATTCTGATCAAGCAAAAGCCGTTTATGTCTATCAAAGTATGATGGATAATGAGTCAAGAAACAAAGCTGGTTACGAGCCATTAGTGCCTTATTTAGAAAAAATTGAAAACATTAAAACGCTAGATGAATTACTAGAGGTAAGTGCTTCATTAAGAACTAAAGGTTTGAATGCTTTCTTTGGAGTTTATGTAGGTCCAGACGCTATGAATACTGAAATGAACGTTGCTCAGTTAGGAAATGGCTCTTTAGGAATGGCAAGAGAGTATTATGTAGGTGAAGATGATGATAGCAAAGAAAAACTAGCAAAATATGAAGACCACATTACTAGAATGCTAGGAATGATAGGCATGGATAATGCAGCACAAACAGCTAGTGAAATTGTGGCATTTGAAAAAGCAATGGCACAACCTAGACTGGATAAGGTAACTAGAAGAGATCCACGTAAGACTTATAATCCTATGAGTGTAGATGATCTTCAAAAAATTGCTCCTGCCATTGACTGGAAATCGTACTTTGATGATGCAGGTATGAAAGATTTTGATAATTTGATTGTAAGTCAGCCAGATTACATTAAAGCATTAAACACAATGTGGAAGCCTTCTAACTTAGAAGTGATGAAAAAGTACATGAAATGGAGCATGTTAGACAGCTCTGCAAGCATGCTTTCTACAGATTTAGAAGATGCTAATTTTGATTTCTACAGTAAAACTATGCGCGGTGCAAAAGAGCAGAAGCCACAGAATGAAAGAGCTCTAGCTGCAATAAATGGAACATTAGGTGAAGCTTTAGGACAACTTTATGTTGATGAAAAATTCCCGCCGGAAGCAAAAGCTAAGGCAAAAGAAATGATCGAATACGTAAAGAAAGCTTATGAAGTGCGTATCAACGGTCTTGAATGGATGAGTCCAGAAACTAAAACCAAAGCCATTGAGAAATTAAACGGCATGACCATTAAAATAGGTTACCCAGATCAATGGAAAGATTACTCTGATATGGAAATAAAAAGTCCTAAAGATGGAGGAACTTTATTTGATAACATGCTAGCGGTGCAGGAGTACAACTATAAAGAAAACATGAGCAAATTAGGAGAAAAAGTGGACAAAACAGAATGGTTCATGTCTCCACAAACGGTAAATGCATATTACAATCCATACTATAACGAGATTGTTTTTCCAGCTGCTATCTTACAGCCACCTTTTTACAATTATGAAGCAGATCCTGCAATCAACTTTGGTGGAATGGGCGCTGTTATAGGACATGAAATCTCTCATGGTTTTGACGATCAAGGAGCTAAGTTTGCAGCAAATGGTAATATGACTAACTGGTGGACAGATAGTGACAAAGAGCAATTTGAAACCTTAGGAAAAGATCTTGCCGCTCAATACGATGCTATAGAAGTACTACCTGGAGTTAATATTAATGGTTCTTATACATTAGGTGAAAATATAGGTGATTTAGGTGGTGTTAACGCTGCTTATGACGCTTTAAATATGTGGTTAGAAGATAAAGGTGAAGTAGGAAAGATCAACGACTTTACACAACAACAACGTTTCTTTTTAAGCTGGGCAACAGTATGGCGCACAAAAATGCGTGATGAAGCATTGAAACAACGTATTAAAGGCGATACACATTCACCAGGGATGTACAGAGGTTATGTTCCACTTCAGAATATTGAAGCTTTTTACCAAGCTTTTGATATTAAAGAAGGAGATGGCATGTATATACAACCAGAAGATCGCGTATTGATCTGGTAAAATATGAAGTAAATTATATTAAGGCTTTCTTAACAGAAGGCCTTTTTTTATGCTTAAAAAGTATATTTAACGCTCATAATCCATTTTCATGAAAAATTATATACTACTTATATTATTTGTTTTTGGTTCCGCTTTCGCGAAAGCGCAATCCACAACTAACTACGTAAAAGAAAACTACACTAAGACCGTTCACAAAATAGAGATGCGTGATGGTATTAAGTTATATACCGTAGTCTATGCACCTAAGGATACCTCTAGAGATTACCCAATAATGCTGCAACGCACTTGTTATAGCGTCCGTCCTTATGGAGAAAATGAGTACAAAAGATCCTTAGGTCCTAATAAATTCATGATGGAAGAAGGTTACATTTTTGTATACCAAGATGTACGCGGTAGATGGATGAGTGAAGGTGATTTTGATAACATGCGCCCACACATTGCAGGAAATGATGTAAACAATAAAAAAGACATCGATGAAAGCAGTGATACGTATGACACCATCGAGTGGTTGATCAATAACCTGCCTAATAACAATAAAAAAGTAGGACAATGGGGTATTTCTTATCCTGGATTTTACACGGCAGCCGCACTTCCTGAAGCTCATCCTGCTTTAGTAGCTTCTTCACCACAAGCGCCTATCGGTGATTTTTTCTTTGATGATTTCCACCATATGGGAGCAACTTTACAAAGCTATTTGATGGCATATCCAGTTTTTGGACATCAAACAGAGCCTACCACAGAAAGCTGGTACAATGATAAATGGGATAAAATGCGAGCTGCAGGAAACATGAAAGACAGCTATGAGTTCAATATGGGCATAGGACCACTTAAAAACGTGACCGAAAATATATTTCCCGATAACTTTTTCTGGAAAGATGTGGCTACGCATCCTAATTATGATGAATTCTGGCAAAAACGTGCGATAATTAATCACCTTCAAGATGTAGATCATGCCGTAATGACTGTAGGTGGCTGGTTTGATGCTGAGGATCTTTACGGACCGCTTAATATCTATAAGAATGTAGAACGTTTTAATCCTGATAATAAAAACAATACGATAGTGATGGGACCATGGAGCCATGGAAACTGGTCTAGAGAGCGCGGTAAGCAAATGGTGAATCACATCCATTTTGGCGATAGTATTTCTACCTTTTACCAGAAAAATATCGAGACACCGTTTTTTGAGCACCATTTAAAAGGAAAGAAAAATCCTGAGTTACCAGAAGCTTATATGTTTGATACTGGCACAAAAGAATGGAATCAATTTACACAGTGGCCGCCTAAAGATGATCAAATCGTTTTTGGTTTTGGTAAAAATGGTGAGTTGTTAATCAACAAGGCTGGTGATAAGAATGTACAGCACAGTTATATAAGCGATCCTATGAAGCCAGTACCTTTTAGAAGTGAAGTGACGCCAGTTACGTTTACGCCACGCGCTTACATGACAGACGATCAGCGCCATGCTTCTCGCAGGCCAGATGTGCTAACTTTCCAGACAGACATTCTTGATAGCGATATGAGACTAGCAGGAGAAATTCAGGCAAATCTAGAAGTGATCTTAAAAGACATTACCGATGCCGATTTTATCGTAAAAGTGATAGATGTTTACCCTAGTGACATGAAAAACGGTGAGCATACTCCAGAGCATGTGACACTAGCTGGATACCAACAACTAGTAAGAGCCGAAACTTTTAGAGGTCGTTTTAGAAATGATTTTTCAAAACCAGAACCTTTTAAAGAAGGAAAAAGAACTCAAGTCAACTTCCCATTACAAGATGTGTTGCACACGTTCAAGAAAGGTCATAGAATCATGATACAAATTCACAGTACGTGGTTTCCTTACATAGATCGCAATCCGCAGAAGTACGTAGACAATATTTTTGAAGCCAAGGAAAGTGATTTCACTGCTGGTCAAGTAACTATATTAGGAAGCAGCACGGTTACCATAGGAGAAAATAACGGTATCGAGATGCAATTGCCTAAACTGAAGCAGTAGGAATTTAGCATTTGGAATCTCAAAATTCTGTCATCAACCTACAAATTTCAGCTGAATTTATTCGGCTAAATAAATGAGCATCGTCAGGTGACAAAACTATTTTTTAAAGGCGCACTTAGTCCGCCTTTTACTTTATCAAAAATTAAAAAATGACATAGAAATTTGAGTCAAAGCATAAATATTTTACAGAAATTCAACCCAATAAAAACAAAGAAATAATAGATAGACTAAATACAGCAATCAATTTTGCTAAAAATAGTAATGTTATTTTAGTACAAAACATTAAAATTACCATTGATAGTAATAAGAAATTGAGAATTACTGGATTTAGTAAAGCCTCAGATTTGGGTTCAATTACTAAACAATCTGCTATAAACGAATTATATATGTTAAAACAAGTTTACAATAATTGGTTACTTATGACAGATAAATTTGAAGAGTTTGAGAATTGGAAAAATCCAACTTTTGTACTCGGTCATCTTGCTCATAAAAATGGAATAGGAATATGCGAAATGAACGGTTCCAAGATAGATTGGTTGATTAAAATATAACATGCGCATTTTATATAAACATTACTCTATTACAATTAGTTTAAAAGCTAAGTGCAATATAAAATCATTAATAGCGATCACTTCTGACAATTAATAAAAAAGCATTTTATCGAATAATTGAAACCTTTAAACCTGTTTTAATGGTTTTTTGTGATATTTGTTTTCCCTAAAAATGATCTTATGGAAGCAAATTCCCTGCAAGAAAAAAAGCCTAATGCCATTGTTGCCACCTATCAATTAGTAGCTGGAATTATTAAACTTGTAATAAAAACGTTTTTTACTTTTTAATAAAGGTGTAATCTACTGATCAGCAGCATGCCACTCTGCATAACTGGTTTCTGTTTCTCGTAGTCTTAAATGATGTAATTGAATATTATCAGGTAGGCGCTTTTTGATTTTATCGGCAAAATCGATAATCATCATCTCGCTTGTAGGCTGGTAATCTACAAGAATTACGTCGTGACCTCGATCTGATAGTTCTTTAGCTAGCTCTACGTGTGGTGTGTTTTTATTAAATACCGTAGCATGATCAAACGGCTCGACAATTTCTTCTTTGATTATTTTCTTTAAATCACCAAAATCGATCACCATACCATGTTTTACATGTCCTAAATCATCAATAGGCGTCCCTATAACAGTCACAGCTAGCTTATAACTATGGCCATGAACGTTGCGACATTTACCATCATAACCGTAAAGCGCATGACCTGTTTCAAAGGTAAATTCCTTTGTGATACGTACTTTTTTCATCTTTTACGTTTGAATTTATTGTAAATCACCACAATAATAAGGAGTATTCCCAACACTAAAAAAAGTCCCGAACCACCTAAAAAACCTATGATATCAAGAAATGTGCTGTCTTCTAGAAGTAAAGCGTGCATAATCTATAATTAAGTTACAAAGATAGTATTTAAGAAGGTGTTTGTGGTAGGTTACCGTTTCTTATTGCTTTCGCGAAAGCGGAATTATAAAAAGCCGCTTTATACTGTCATATCTTTTCCATGCCACTGACTTTACTCTTAAACTTAAAGAACAAAACTACTGAACGACCTATCATCCAAGCAAAAAACGCCCACCAAACTGCGTGAAGCTGCCACTCAAAAAAGTCGAGCATATATAAAAAAGGCCAGTAAACAAAGGCCGTTAATAGCCACAACAAATTGCGCAAATAAGGCGCCTCGCCCCAACCTTTAAATATACCGTCGTAAACAAAAGCGACCGCATTAATAGGTTGCATGAGTAACACAATCCAGAACGTACTCGCGAGAATATCTAAAACTTCAGGATCGTCTGTAAATCGAGTCCCTAAAAACGGATAGAAAATAAAGCAAATTACGGCCAGAATTGTTGCCATTACCACACCATAAAGGGATGTTTTATTTGCCAAATATCTCAACGATGTAGCATCTTTAGAACCAAAAAGTTTTCCTCCTATTGCATTACCTGCATTTGCAAATCCGTCGACAAGAAAAGAGAAAAACAACCAAACATTCATCAACACTGCATGAGCGGCGGCTTGTGCAACACCATAACTATTTGCATAACGATAAGACAGATAAATGGCGACATTAATCGCTACCGTACGCAAAAAGAAGTTAGCCGTGAGGAGAATGTGTTTTTTAAGTTTTGTGTGTGGTTTCCATAAGGTCAATTGCATACTAAAAACAGTATTCTTATATAGAAAATAAATTGCGATAAGTAACATAACTAACTGCGCCACTAGACTACCATAAGCTGCTCCCATAACACCTAAAGAAGGAATGATACCATCAATTCCATAAACAAGAGTAAGTGTGAGTAAAATATTCACTAAAGCGCCAGACAGACTTGCAATCATAGCCCAAGACGTATTCTGTAAACCTCTGAAAATTCCAAAAATCGCAAAAGCACATAAAGTCATCGGGAAACCCAAGGCACGTACTTGATAATAGCTAGAAGCGATGGATAGCACCTCACCATTTGCCTTGTAAAGTGTAAAAATAAACCTTGCTATAGGTGCGGTAACTAAGTAGATTAAAATTCCTAAAGCAATGTTTAACCAGACTACCTGAGGTATTAATTGGTTGATTTTATCAAGGTTGTTTTCTCCCAAGGTATTTGACACAATAGAGGAAATAGAAGTCTTGGTTTGTGCAAGCGTCCATATAATGGCACTCAAAAAAGTACCTACAAGACCTACAGCAGCAAGCGCGTTAGTAGAATCACCATCCATTTTACCGATTATGGCAAGATCTGTTATGCTAATTAATGGCTCTGCAATACCAGCAATGATAGCAGGAATAGCCAGTTTAAGGATTTGAGAAGTGGTAATTTTTACTGTCATAAAGAGTGCAAATATAATGGCTTATGTTTAAGAACTTACATGTATATTTGGCTTCCCAATTTTGGGGGATTAGCTCATCTGGCTAGAGCACTTGCCTGGCAGGCAAGAGGCGACCGGTTCGAATCCGGTATTCTCCACGATCATTCACAGCTGCAATGTGGATTAAAGCATAAGAAATGCTCCAAGCTTTTTCGCTTGAGAGGATTTTGTTGTTTTAAGACACTTAACTTGCAAAGTTAGGTAGTTGTAATTGCAGGACTGGAAAACAACGGATATTCAATCCGGTATTCTCCACGATCATTAACAGCTGCAATATGCATTGAAAGAAAAAGAGTCCTAATTTTGTTACAGGACTACTAGAAAAAGCTGAGGAGCTCCATCCTCGGCTTTTTTGTTTTTGAATACCGTAAAAACACCTGCTTAAATTAAAAGCCTATCTCCTACCTAACATAATTAGTTAGTAACAGAAGCCCCATGCAGTCTAAAGCAACATATAATGTACTGCAATAACAATCTATTCATTACGCGTGGCATAAAAGTATAAAGAATGTTCTTCTATAGCTACATTGAAAACTTCTTCAATGGTTTTCTTGATCTCTTGTATCATGGGATCTGTAAACTCTAATACTTCACCTGTATCTGTCATAATGATATGATCATGTTTACCGTCAAAAAAGGATTTTTCATAATAGGCTACTTTATCACCAAATTGATGCCTACGTATCAAACGTGACTCTAATAAAATATCTAAGGTATTATATAAAGTAGCTTTACTCACACGATAATTTTTTGCAATCATTCTTGCAAATAATGTGTCTACATTTAAATGTTCCTCACTATTGTAAATTTCTTGAAGTATAGCATAACGTTCTGGAGTTTTACGATGCTTATTTTCTTCAAGAAAAGTGGTGAATCTGTCTTTTATGATTTTAAAACTACTTACACATGCCATGATTGAAAAACGGTATTGCTTTTAATAAATTAAAGTTTGTTGAAACGCTCTAAATGTGATCGTTAGCCCATATGCTTATATCAACGATTTATAAAAAAAAGGAGCTATCAATCTTGCTGTATTGCTTTCGCGAAAGCAAAAACATATAAAATGTTGATATATGGCTTTTTAACTTCTTTTCTAATTAGAATCATTCTTAATAATAAGCAAATATACAGCTAAAGCTTATTTAGATTAAATAAAAACAATTATTTTTGCGCGAGATTTTTCAATTAAAAGTAACACAAATGAGAACAGCCCATCTCTTTTTACTATTGCTTCTCACTTCTACAATAGGAGTATCACAAACCAAAAAACAAAAAGACATAGACGCCATAAAAAGTATGTGCGGTTGCTATGAAGTCACATTTAATTTTACAGAAACCTTTAATTATTCTAATGATTCTTTATACAAACCGTCAGAAACTAAAGTGGAAAAAGCTCTAGAATGGGCACAATTAGTAACAGACGAAGAAAATAAAATTCAAATCCAGCACTTATTACAAGTAGGTAATCCTGCGCAGCCCATGATTATTAAGCACTGGAGACAGGACTGGCTTTTTGAAAATCAAGATTTATACACTTATGACGCAAACAATAAATGGACTTTTGAGAAAAAGCCGTCAAGCGAGGTAGCTGGACAGTGGACACAAAAAGTATTTCAAGTAGATGATAGCCCTAGATATGAAGGTAGTGCTACATGGGTGCACGTTGATGGAAAAAGTTACTGGGAGAACACAACACCAGCTCCACTAGCCCGTAGAGAATATACCACACGTAGTGATTATAATATGATGTTAAGAGGCAACCGTCATGAAATTACAGATTATGGGTGGTTGCATGATCAAGATAATCACAAGATCATTAAAGAAAAAGGAGAGCAGGATTTTCTTCTCGCTAAAGAAAAGGGCTATAACACCTACGTAAAAGTTGAAGACAGTCGCTGTAAAGCTGCTGCAAACTGGTGGAAAGAAAATAAATCAAAATGGGAAATCGTAAGGTCTCAATGGAATGAGGTTTTTAACCGCAATAAAGATTTAGAATTAAAAGAAAAGGTTGATAATAAAGTTTTATACAAACATTTATTTAATGATGATGTAAAAACTGTAGATCAAATTGAACCTATAATAAAATCATTTGTAAAATAATAAAAAATGAAAGGACTACTCACCATTACATTAGTATTAATAGCTAGCTTATTTACAGTAGCTCAGGAAAATAAGTTGCACTCAAGTGATTTTTGGGCGGCAAAGCCAGATCTTAATCAGGTTAAAACTCTAATCGCTGAAGGTCATGATCCTGTAGCTCTTAATCAAAATGCTTTTGATGCTACCGTATACGCTATCCTACGCAAAGCAGATAATGATGTTATTAAATATCTTCTGCAAATGGATGGTAATTCTCCTAATAAGAAAACTCACGATAGCCGTATTTACTTGCACTGGGCCGCATATTCAAATAACCTAGAAATTGTAACATATTTACTTGATGCAGGAGCTTCCGTTACTGATCTAGATAGTCATGGTAACACACCGCTAACATTTGCAGCAAATGGTGGATTGAAAAACGTAGCTATTTATGAGGCATTTCAATCTAATGGAGTAGACCTCACTAAGGAAAAGAACGATAATGGTGCTAACTTACTCCTATTAATTGCTTCAAAACTAAATAATGAAAAGGAGCTAAATCAATTTCTATCCTATGGACTATCTCTAGATAGTAAAGATAAAAATGGCAATAACCTATTTCACTATGCTGTATCAAAGGGTAATATCTCATTTTTAAAATTACTTATAGAAAGAGGTGTAAAGTATGACGCCTTAAATAAAAATGGTGGCAACGCGATATTAATGGCCAGTCGTGGAGCAAGAGGTCATCAAAACAGTATAGAACTTTACCAGTTTCTAGAATCATTAGGTATAAAAGTAAATGTGGTAGGTGATAACGGTCGCAATCCACTACACACAATAGCCTCGAGAACTAAAGACATTGAACTAGTAGACTATTTTCTAAATTACGGAGTAGATGTAGACCTACAAGATGATCGTGGTAGATCACCATTCATGAATGCCGCGAGTAGAAATAGTTTAGAAATAATTAAGCACCTACATAAACACCTAACTGATATTAATGCCCGTGATAATAACGGTCAAACTGCTCTAAGCATGGCAGTACAAGGAAATAGTCCTAAGGTAGTATCTTATTTGATTGCAAATAATGCTGCCACAGATGTTATTGATGAAAAAGGTAACAATCTAGCCTACTATTTGATCAACTCTTACCGTCTTAAGGATGTAGAAAAGTTTGAAACTAAATTTGCATTATTAGAAAGTAAAGGAGTTTCTATGACTGCCGCCCAAGAAAATGGCAATACATTGCTTCATTTTGCAGTTTTAAAAGGAGATATGAGTTTAATCAAGCGCCTTAGCAACATCGGGATTGATGTTAATGTAAAAAATGATGAAGGCATGACTGCTTTACATCTCGCAGCCATGAAGGCAAAAGATGATACTATAATAAAATATCTTATTTCTCAAGGAGCAGATATTCAAATAAAAACTGATTTTGAAGAAAGCGTCTATGACCTTGCTATTGAGAATGAAATTCTAGTTAATAAAAATATTCCATTAAATTTCTTAAAATAATGAAGCGCTTTTTTAAAATATTACCGGCAGTTGTATTAGTTAGTTTTCTAGCACTTAGTTTCTCAACACCAGTAGATAAGATAAATTACAAATGTTTGATCCAGCTTAAAAATTATACTGGAGAAGGAGCTTACGTAGTCATATCACTTATGAATCCCGAAGGAGATTATGAAGAAACACTTTACGTTCAAGGTAAAGATGCAGAGTGGTATAGTGAGATAAGTGAATGGTGGAAGTTTTACGGTAAACGACGTCCAGATATAGATGCAATCTCTGGAGCTACTATAAGTGGTGGAGAACGCTCTATTAACGTTATTCAAATTCCTGAAGATAAAATAGACAAGGGTTATAAAATAAGATTTGAAACTGCAGTTGAAGATCAAGAATATTATGCTAAGGATTTAGAATTTGATCTTACCCAAGCAAACCTAAAGGGCAAAAAGGAAGGAACAGGTTTTATACGCTATGTGCGACTGATACGACAGTAATTACCTTCACATGATTCTCTCTTTCTGGCGATACTGTCACCTTATTCTTGCATTTGTCTCAGCATTATTTTTAATAGTTGCATCAGTGACAGGTGCGATACTCGCCTGTGAGCCTATTACAAATAATACTCAGGCTTATCAAATTGTAGATATAGAAGATGTAACGCTAGCTACAACTATAACCCAACTTAAAGAAGAATATGAAGAAGTTATATCGCTTGAAGTAACCGCTTACCATGATGTGATTGCTTCTGTAATTACTTATGATGGTAATAGTGAGGATATTTATATTAATCCACAAACGGGAAGAAAACTAGGTGTTGTCCAGCAACGAGACCCTATTTATGTATGGACCACAAACTTGCATCGTTCTTTATTCTTAAAAAGTATAGGAAGGTTTTTTGTAGGCTTTGTGTCCTTGTTGCTTTGCCTAGTAGCTGTTTCTGGACTTTTTTTACTAGCACAGCGTCAGGGCGGTTTTTTAAAACTATATCGTAGGATTAAAGAAAAAGACTTTAATCAGCGATACCATATCATTTTAGGAAGATGGTTATTGATTCCTATCATAGTAATCGCTGCAACCGGCGTTTTTTTATCGCTAATAACTTTTGACATTGTACCTATAAGTAAAACAGAACATGATTGGAGCAAAGAGCCATCACAACAGGTTTCTACTGGAGATATTTCAGACATACCTTTTTTTCAAGGTTTAAATCTAAGTGAAATTAGAAACCTTAGCTTTCCTTTTTCTGAAGACGAGCTTGATTACTATGAGATAAATTTGAAAGATCGTGATGTACTAGTTCATCAATATTCAGGAGAGGTTATTAGTGAGATTGAACACCCATTTAACTTCATACTTTCTCAATGGAGCTATAATTTGCATACCGGTACTGGAAGCATTTTATGGTCTGTGATTCTATTTATTTCTAGTTGTAGTCTACTCTTCTTTATATTTTCTGGAATTACTATATATCTCAAAAGAAAACGCAATACAAAACAACATCTGGTTTTAGATGATAAGGATGCTAGTGAGATTGTAATTTTAGTAGGTTCTGAAGGTGGTAGTACATTCGCTTTCGCGAAAGCGCTGGCAAAACAAATTTCTAAACAAGGAAAAAGTGTTTATCTCGGTTCATTAAATCAATATACTTCTTACCAAAAGGCAACTCAACTCTTAATTTTAACGGCTACCTATGGTGATGGTGATGCGCCCACAAATGCTCGTCATTTTATTAAAAAACTGGCAATAATTAATCAACCTAACCATATACAATATGCTGTTGTAGGATTTGGTTCTAGAGATTATGAGCACTACTGCCGTTTTGCAGAGGTAGTAGATCAGGCACTGAAACAACAAGATCAGTACAGTCCCTTACTAGGCCTAGAGAAAATAAATGAACACTCACAAGATGCCATAAATAACTGGTTACATAACTACAGCCAGGCAAGCGGTATTGAACTTAAAAAAGAGCTAGCTGTAAAAAAGAGTCATGATTATATGCAATTTAAGGTAGTGGAACGATCGCCATTAAACCTAGACGACACATTTATTTTAAAACTGAAAATCCACAAGAAACAGCGCGTCCAGTCTGGAGATATTTTACAAATTCTAGCTCCTAATGTAGATAAACCTAGAGCCTACTCTATTGCTTGTAATGACAATGAAATCTTACTGAGTGTAAAATTACATAGAAAAGGTATTTGCTCTTCCTATTTGAGTAAGCTAGCTGCTGGTGATTGCATAACAGGATATGTAGAAAAGAATCCTAATTTTCATATTTCTAAAGATGGGGCTCCAGTAGTTTATATCTCAAATGGTACTGGCATTGCACCTTTTTTAGGAATGATAAATCATAACGGAAGTAGAGTTGCTAGCAAGGATCAATATTTATTTTGGGGCGGAAAATTTATGGAGAGCTTTGAACTCTATAAATCTTTTATAGAGAAAGGTAAGCGCCATCTCCATATTTGTCAGGTTGCAACTTCTCGAGAATTGAGTAAAACATATGTACAAGATGAACTGTGGAAACAAAAAGAATTGCTTTCTACCGTTTTAAATCAAAATGGAACTATTATGATATGCGGTTCCATAGCCATGCGTGATGATGTACTAAAAACACTAGAACAAGTTATGGCACTAGAATGCCAGAAAGATTTAGCCCTATATGAACAAAATGGCCAAATTCTAACTGACTGCTACTAAAATCTAGATTTATTTGAGAATTAACTCAAAAAATTAACCATACACTGCATTGCTTGCCTCAAATCTTCTGGTAAATGATCTTTATGCCATGGATGTGATGCACCAAAAACATGGTTTGCATCTCTTATCAATTTAAGTTGTGAGTTAGGACTCGCCTCATACAATTTGTGCGCGTCATTTACATGAACTGCTTCGTCGTTATCTCCATGGAGAATTAAGTGTGGTTGCTTAATTTTTTGAGCTTGTTTTAAGATGGTTAATGCTTCTTCATTATTTTTAAAGTCTTCAAAGAACTGATACAAATGTGGCATATCTTGTTTTGTACGTCCGTTTTTAACATACATTACACCTTTTTCTTTCCATTCTTCGAGTGCCTTTCCTGATGGAAAACGCTCTGCATAATCAGCGACTCCTGCAAGTGTGATCAACTTAGAAACTCTATGATCATTTGCTGTTACAATAGTTGTAATTCCGCCGGCTCGCGAGTGACCGATAAGGTTTATTTTTGTTTTATCTACTGGTAAGTCTGTGTTCTCGATCCAGTCCAGTACTATTTTTGTTTCTCTTACTTCAATGCTGTAATTATTCTTTGAGAAAGCATCGAGATCTGGAAAATCGATAGGCTCTTCAACAGTGCCACCATTGTGTGAATAGTTAAATTTTATGAATAAGAATCCCGCTTTCGCGAAAGCGGAACCCATCAAACTCCATGCGCCCCAATCTTTAA
This sequence comes from Nonlabens dokdonensis, assembly GCF_002162835.1. Taxonomy (GTDB): domain Bacteria; phylum Bacteroidota; class Bacteroidia; order Flavobacteriales; family Flavobacteriaceae; genus Nonlabens; species Nonlabens dokdonensis_B. Next base: position 2,037 of record NZ_MAAX01000087.1, on the reverse strand, counting down.
ACCCTTTATAACCATGGCAAAAAACTACTACAGGCAGTTTTTGATTAGTCGCTTCATACTTGTAATCTAGCAATGTAGCTCGACCATTTTCTCCTATTAAAATGTTGTTATTACTGGTTATCATACTGGTTTTTCTGTAAGATGAATTTCTTTATTATACAACTCTTGAATCAAAGCAAAAAGTTCTAGTTCAAACTTTTCTAAGACCGTGGTATCGATCGTTTTTTCAGTATAAGATCTTCCTGCTTTAAATGCGAATGGTATATAGCCTTTATCAAAGTTTTTAAAGCTAATGATTCCTGCGCTGGCTTCTGTAAAAGTGTCGTTAAGACTGTATAAGTAGGTATACATGAGAACTTGAAAGGCCTTAGCTTTTTTATAGTCCTCTCTCAGAATAGTAAAATCTTCTGGATCGATTCCTACATTTCCCTTATCAGTCGCACCAGATTTGTAATCGATAATGCGCAATTTACCGTCCAGCTGGTCTATGCGATCTACCATACCGTGAATTTTCACTTTCCCTATTTGAGGTACCTCAATGACAGCCTCCAGCTTGCGCTCGACACTTTTGATGATTAATTCTTGACCGTTTTTAACTAGTTCTAAATCACTTTGCACCATTTTCTTTATATAGTGAGAGGAGACCTCATAAATGATCTTATTCTTACCTAATGGAGCAGAGTCTGACGTATAACATTCATTATAAGCAATATCTAATTCTGTCTTTATTTGATTCTTTATAGTATCAAAATCTTCTTTGATCAACACCTTACCTACGTAAGGCTGGTACAATTTATCCAGTGCTTCATGAATTATGGAACCCATCGTATTTGCAGCGATATTTTCTTCTACATCTTCCATGTCTGAAATACGTAAAATCTTGCTAGCATAGAAATCAATAGGATTACGTACATAACTCGTTAATGCCGATGGACTAAAGCCGCTTGCCGCAATTTGATCCAAACGTTCAAAATAAGATGGCTCTTTTTTAATAACCATCAAATCTTCCTTAATCGCACTATTTTTAAAAATATAGTGTTTATGCGTTAAAACATGTTTTGAAATTTGATCTGTTTCTAGCTGAGTTAAAAAGCGGCTTTTCTCGCCACCTCCTAAGGTATCACCTTCTGTATTGTAAATAAAAGCGGCCTTTTCAACTCGGTGCAGCAGTCTATAAAAGTGGTAAGCATAAACGCTGTCTTTCTCTGAATAGGTAGGAAGATCAAATTGATATTTCATATCATTTGAAATGTACGAAGCTGTAGATTTACCAGCTGGTAAAATACTTTCATTAACAGATAACATGATCGTATTCTTATAGTCCAAAGCTCGTGTTTCTAGCAATCCCATAATTTGAAGACCGCGCACTGGTTCTCCTATGAAATCTAGATTCTTAAGTGGCACAAGTTGCTTATATAGGTAAGCAACTGTTTTTAAGTCTTTTATTTCTTCATTATTATCGATGATAGTGCTAAGATTTTGAACCACTTCAGTAACTCCTAATAATTGCTCAATTTCAAGTCTTCTATTTTCTTGTTTAAGCATCTCTGTCTTCAATTGTTGAAGTACAGTTTGCACAATTTTGATAAGCTCACCTACATTTTTTATAGGCTTTAAGATCATGTGGAGTATGGCACTCTTAGACACCGCATCAAAACTTGATGGAGCGATGTAAATCAAATTATTATCTCTAATAAATTTTACTAATGATCTAGAATCATTTTCTAATAAGGTATGAGCAAAGGAGGATTCTAAAATATTGATCATCCCTTTATAATAATAACCTTCTTCTATGGCTTCTGTATGCAATTTAATTATATCATATATAAATGCAGACAATGGCAGTTGATCGAGTGACAGCCCCATTGTCACATTAAAATGCTTGATGTTTTCTGGTATTGCGTCTAGCAATGGTAAAAGTAAACGCTCATCTGCAAGTATAACAGCTGTTTTTTCTAACTCATCTTGAGGTATTTGCGCCATTAATTGTGCGGCAACTTGTATCATACTCAAGTTGCCAGCTGCTCCATGGATTGC
>NZ_MAAX01000064.1 GCF_002162835.1 Nonlabens dokdonensis | reverse complement strand
TATGTTGCGAGAAGAGCCGCACCCTACACATTTAAACCTTGATGAAGCACTAGAATTAGTAAGGGAATTGCAACCTAAACGTACTTACTTTACACACATAAGTCATCATTTAGGTTTTCATGAAGAAGTACAAAAACAACTCCCTGAAAACGTATTTTTGGCTTATGATAATTTAAAAATTACATCAAATTGAAAAGAAGTTTTTATTTATACCTGTTTATTTTTGCTGCACTTACTGCATTAGTGATCTACGTTAACGGTAGAAGATACCATGAAAAACTAGAAAATCAAGTGGAAGTATTGCGCAAGCAACTGTATGAAACTGATCAAGCTCGTAAAGATGCCTTATCTGTAGAAGTAAAAGCAGACTATGAAAACTCTGTCTTTTCTTTAAAAGGAAATCCTGAAGCCGAAAATTACCTCTTTGCTTTAGGGTTAGATTCTTTTGAAGTAGAACGCATCGTTAAAGACGAACTATTAGAATTAAACATTAAAGATGGCGGTAATCCTTTAATTCCGTATGAAGGAAAAGGTCGTGGCTTTACTATTAATGATACTAAGTTCATCAATCACAAATGGGTACTAGCTAATTTTACAGATAACGACCGCTGGGGAGAAATATTAATACGCTACGATATTAACGAAAACAAAGAAGTAGAAATGGAAACGATCAAGGCGTTGTTATTTGATCGAGATAGGTAAATCTTAAACATTAATAATTTACAGTTATTGAATAAAAACTTGGAATATAAATAATGCTAAATGAACTAACTAAAGAGCAATTGGAACTTGCAAAATATATGTCTGAATTATCAGAATTAGCGTGTAATTCAAGTTGGGTCGAAGGTTTGGAAATAGCGTTATGGATTGGTATGAATAGCCAGTCTGATCAATTTTATAGATTAACCTTTAATGACGAAATAAGAATTAAATTAAATGAGTTATCCCATAATTGTGGTGGATGGATCATATATGATGACAAAGACGAAGAAAAATTCGTTGACTTTGATGAATGGAACAAATCACATTAATTAATTTTATCCATAAAAGTAATCATACCAAGCTAGGCTAACCTGTAAATCCTCACCTTACGTTTCTTAATCTTAGAATTATTCAATTCTTTGCGTAAATCATAGGCTTTCTCAAAAGGAACAGCCACAAAAGCACAATCTTGCTTTAACTCTATAATTCCTAATTCGTTTTTATCAAGGTTACCTTGCTTAAAGAACAGTCCAGCAATATCACCTTTAGAGATTTTGTCTTTTCTACCGCCAGAAATAAAAAGTGTTTCCCATTTTTGATTTTGAGTTACTTTTAATCGCTCGGTATATTCCAGTGGCGTGCTTTCTTCTATATAATCTGGTAATGGATGTTTCTTATTGTGGAGAATGTAGGCAGTTCCATCGGCATGCATTCTTGCAGTACGCCCATTTCTATGGGTAAATTCTTCTTTGTGAAATGGTAACTCATAATGAATAATAAAATCCAATTCTGGCACATCTATTCCACGAGCAGCAAGATCTGTGGCAAGTAAAAGCTGGTGGGTACCATTTCTAAACTTAATTAAAGCACGCTCACGATCTCGTTGCTCTAATCCGCCATAAAATACAGAGTGTGCTATATTTCTACTATTTAAAAACTCACTAACTTCTTCAATAGAATCTTTAAAATTACAGAAGATGATTCCGTTGCCGTTGCCTGTTCTAGCGATAATTTGTTCCAGATTAATAAATCTATTTTTAGAATCTGACGCCATGGTTTTAATCTGTAAAACACTATCAGTCTTCTTCTCAAATTTCAACACCTGCGGATTTTCTAATCCTACAAAAGAAGGGATTTCAGCTTTAAAGGTTGCTGATGTAAGAACGTTTCTTTCAATGTTGGGCAACGCCTGTACAATTTCTTTCATTTCTTTTTCAAAACCAGTTTCTAGCGATTTATCAAATTCATCTAGAATAAGAGTTCTAATAAAAGAAGGATCAAAAGATTCTCTACGTAAATGATCTGCAATTCTTCCTGGTGTTCCTACCAGAATAGCAGGCGTATGGTTCAAATCCTCTCTATCCTTTGCACCTGCGCGACCACCGTAAATAGCATTTGCTTTATAGCCGGTTCCCATTTCTCTAATTACTTGTTCGATTTGAATGGCAAGTTCGCGAGAAGGAACTAGGATTAAAGTTTGTACCTCAATAAGATCTGGATTTAATTGTTCTATTACCGGTAATAAAAAAGCCAGCGTTTTTCCAGTTCCAGTGGGAGAAATGAGTACCGTATCACGATGATTTGTAATCGCCTCATGAGCTTGAAGCTGCATGTCGTTTAATGATACAATTCCTAATTTATCTAGAATTTGTTGTTGAGATTTTATGGAATTGTTCATTTGATTTTGTTTTTGCTACTGTGATTAGTTTTCACATTATAACTAGCACTTTTCAACCTTTCCGACCAATGTTCGTTTCACTCACATTGCCCACCTTTCCTTTTATAAGGAAAGGAGTTTTTAAAAACTACAAGTTGATTTTAATTCAACTAGCTTACCTTATTACTTTAAAACCCTAGCTTCCAGCCACTCTTTCATGTCATAAAAATTATCTCGTGCCACGCCATGACCTATAGGATAGTCTTTAAACACATAATCGGCACCTATTTCTTCCATGATGGCAGGAGCTTGCTTTGCCCATGCATAAGGCACGACTTGATCAACGGTTCCATGAGAAATGAAGTAGTTTGTTTTGATCTCGCTTTCGCGAAAGCGGACTGACAAATCATTTCTTCCTGCAATTAAATCTTCACTTATATAACCGCTCATCGCAACGACATTACGGAACAAACCTGGTTGCGAAAGGCTCAAACCATATGAAAGGATCGCGCCCTGACTGAAACCAAGAACGTTCATATTTTTAGGATCAATAGAATAGGTTGCTTTAAGTTCTTCTAAAAAAGTATTGATCAATACCATACTTTCTCTTGCCTGATCATTATCGCTAAATTTCCCGCCAGCAGCATCAAAATTGATGGCATACCAGGCATGTCCATAAGGTTGTAAATCAAAAGGCGCTCTAGCCGAAACTATAAAAATGTCTTTACTAATCTCTGGAGCAAATGAAAATAAGTCTTCTTCATTACTTCCATAACCGTGAAGTAGTAGGAGTAAAGGTGCGTTTTCTTGACGCGCAGGACGTGTGATATGTTGTAATGTAAGTGAGGTATTCAAATTTTTTATTTAATAAAAGTGAACCATTGCTGGAAATATTTTCCGATAAATGGCAATTCATCTTGTTGATTGCGGTAGGCACTGGCAAAACCTAATAGCGCTAATAAAACCATCAGACTTAATACGGTAAGTCCTACCCAAATGTTTTCAATACGATTAGTAAAAATACTAGCAATAATAGTCATAGCGCCTATGCCAAACATTTGTCTAATATGGAAAGAAGCAAATTTATTTCCTTTATTTTGGTTTAAAATTACTGCAACACCAAAGGCTCCGATAAAAAATAAAAGAGGTAGATAAATCAAGATTGCGCTACCATAGGCTAGTAATGCAAGGTTCTTTCCAGGCGGATTTTTACTCATTCCAAATAGCTTTTTTATTGTTGACGATTCCTATGACTCTTCCTTTCATAGATTTTCCTATGAACGCTGAGTTCTTTGAGGTGGACACAATATGTTTCTTTTCAAATGTGTAAGTTGTTTCTGGTTCAAAAAGAGTCAAGTTAGCCAGTTGACCTTCTTCTATTACCGGTCTTTTCTGATTGAAAACTTCATAGCCGTTTGTTAAGAGCTCTACCGTTTTTTGAGTATCGATAATATTATTCAATGCTCCAAAAGAACTTTCTAATCCTATCGTACCAGCAGATGCTCGATCAAATTCTAGATCTTTATGTTCTATCGTTAACGGCGTGTGATCACTGGTTACAACATCTATAACACCGGTATTTATGAACTTTTGAAGCTGTTTTACTTCTTTCTCATCTCTTAATGGTGGCTGTACTTTAAAATTAGCATCAAATGACTCCAGCTCATTACTCGATAAAACTAGATGATGAATAGAAACGCTGCAACTTACGTTATGAGCAGTTTCTTTGTATTTTTTAATAAGTTTTAAACCTTCATTAGTACTTACCGTAGGAATGTGTAATCTACCTTTAGTGTAACTAGCAATTCTTAAATCTCTAGCAATCTGAAGTTCTTCTGCAAGGCTAGGCATGGACTTAAGTCCCAAGTTAGTTGTGGTGACATCTTCATTTACCATTCCTTTTCCAGCGATGTCTTTGTTTTGTGGGAATGATTGTACCACACCTTGAAAGGAAGAAGTATACTGTAGTCCTACTTTTAGCAAGTTAGCATTAGTTATTTCCTTTTTATAGTCATAGAAGGAAACAGCACCTGCTTGTTGCATATCAAACAATTCGGCAAGGTGTTCTCCTTTTTGATCTAAAGTAAAAGATCCTATAGGAAGAATGGTTACTGCTTGCTGTGCAGTTACGTTTTTAATGTATTTTATTCCTGATTGATCTTGTGGATTAGGTTGATTGTTAGGATTGAGCATGATGTTAGTAAATCCTCCAGCAGCTGCAGCTTTAATACCGTTTTGTATGGTTTGTCTTTCTTCATATCCAGGCTCACCCAAACTTACACTGGTATCAATCCATCCTATGGAAACATGCATATTATCACGCTCGATGATTTTAGCATCTTTATTTGAAATAGAATCATCTATTTTTTCAATCTTACCGTTTTTAATGAGTAGATCTCTTTTTTTGCCATTTAGAGGAGAACTGGCATCTACGATAATAACGTTTTTAAGTAGAATCATTTTACAAACTTTAAAATCAGTAATTCACAAATTAGGAAGAAAAGTGCTCCCATTACAAAGTATTTCCACAAAGATAGAATGTTCTCTTCCTGATCCAGTTTATACAACAAGTCATCAATTGACGTAGATAGGTTATTACCTAAATCTGAATCAGAGAAATATTTTAATTGGTTTTCTTGTCGTTTTGTATTAAAGCTAAGAGTAGTAACCTTTTCATTTTTGATAGTGACGTCATAATTTCCTGCACTAGAAATATCCTTTCCTGCTGTTAGTAATACGTAATTATCAAAGGCTTGTTGTCTCGGTATAAACTCAGTAGAACCATTTGATAAGCTTATAATCTGATCTTGGTTTACAGAGGTGTTTACCGCTATTTCATTACTACTATCCATTTCATAGTACAATTGTGATACAGGTAGTGAGCTCATCGCCATATTATAAAAAACAGGTACAATTAATGGCGAGCTCTGAAAATTACTATTTTCTGAATTGAGACTAGATGTGAAAACGTAGGTATTTTGATTTTTATAAAGGAAACTACTGCCATCTTCATACTTCAGAATAGGATCAATGGCATTGGTGCTCTTTAGAACAGTTTGAACGCTAGGATACTGAAAGTTAGTGACACGCTTATTAAAAACTCCTTTGAACAATGGATGGTTAAAATTAATCTCGGTTATTTTTTTTGATGATTCGTTCAATGCGATACCAGATATACCTATAGAGTCGTAGCCTGAAGAATTTGTAGCGGGAATAATCACAAGATAACCGCCGTTTTGCGTAAGCTTATTTAACTCACTACTTAAACTTACTGGAATATTGTTTAATTCATTTAAGATAACAATATTTTGATCTTTGATAAGATTATAATTTACATCTCTTTCTTTGACACTCAAATATTCAAATTGATCATCGTTATACAAACGATCTAAGAAATTTGAATTTGCACCATTGATACTTAGTACATTTATCTTTTCTCTACTTCCTGTACTGATAAATAATTCATTGTCAAAAGAAATTCCTTGATCTTCTATAAAAATTCTTCCTGTTATAGGTTCATCAATCTCGATTTCAAAATTTGCTATTCCTTTCTGATCATTTAATAAAACTGAAGTTTTGGCTAGTAAAACTGTATTATTTTCTAAGGTTAAAGTAACTGGTTGTTCTACATTATAATTGGAACTTAAATCTACTTGAAGTTTAAGATTAGATCCAGATTGATTAACGATAAATGCTGTATCAATAGAAATATTGTTAGTTTCTTGAGGTTCTAATTTTACTAACTCTCTTTTAACGCCTTTTAATGTATCGGGAAAAGCAGCACCATTTGTATTTTGAAAATCTGAAATTAAAATAATCTCCTTTGAAGCTGTTTTATTATCGAGTAGGGAAATAGCTTTGAGCTGTATTTGCTCAAAAGAGAGCAACTCACTTGAATAATTATTAGCTAGTAATTCGTTTGTAATTTGCTGTCTATTTGTATTTGCAAATACCTTGTCGTTTGTAAATAGGGTAAAAACTTTATCAGCTGGTAATTTTTCTAATAAATTGCTGGTAGCATTTTTATATAAAGGTCCATTTTTACCATTTAATTCCATTGAATAGGAATTATCTAGATATATAGCTGTTTGTTTTTCTTGAGTCGCAGTAGCACTTCCAGGTAAAAAAGGCTGAGCAAAAGCAACTACTAAACAAGCTACAACAAGACAGCGAGCAAGCAGAGTTAACCATTTTTTTAACTGGCGGCTCTTTCTTGTTTGATTAATTAGTGGCTTTAAAAAAGCAACATTTGTAAACGCAACTTTACTAAATCTTCTTAGTTGAAATAAGTGAACAACAATAGGAACTATAAGAAAAAATAGGCCGTAAAGAAGTATGGGGTGTTGAAATTGCATCTATTGACTTTGCTAGTCAAATATACTGCCTTTACATAAAATCAAAGTCATTTTTTAATAGTAAATGAGAAAGTCGTACCTACATTTACTTCAGAGTTGCAAGTGATAACACCACCTAATTTATCTACAAGAATTTTTACTGTAGAAAGCCCTATTCCATGACCTTTTTTTCCAGCTCTATCTGTTTTGTTTAAAGTGGTAAACAATTTAAAAATTTCTTTCTGTTTGTTTTGAGGAATTCCTATACCGTTATCAGTAATCGCTATGCGGTAGTATTTTGAATTTTCAGATGCAGTGATTTGAACCTTTATAATATTTTCTTCATTATACTTAACACTGTTGCCTATAAGATTAAGTAGTATTTGCTCTATAGCTGCGGTATTTCCATTAATGATAATATTTTCTTCAGGATATAAAAATTGAATATCATCCCTTAAGCCTATCATTTCTTCTACTTTTTCAATAACAGAGTAAATGTCAAATTCTTCTATATCATTTACCGCAAGTTGCTCGCTTTCATAGTGAGATAATATATTGTCAATGTAATCACTCATCGAGAACGCAGTTTCCTTAATGGAATCAAGATAACGCTTACCATTATCGTCTAGTCCATTTTTATACTTTTTATTCACAACATCGCAAGTCAAAATCATGTTAGCTAGCGGCATTTTCATATCATGAGAAACAACATGAGCAAAATTTTTAAGCATCTCATTATTCTCCTCTAGCAAACGGCTCTTTTCAGTTAATTGAATATTTTTTTTATTCAATTCAAATTGTCTCATCACAAGATCTGCCACCATCTCGAGGGATCGTTTTTTTTCTTGATCTAATTGATGTGGCTTGCTATCTAATACACAAATAGTACCTATAGGTAAGTTGTTTTCATCTTTTAATTGCACACCAGCATAAAACTGTATACCATCTTCAGCTTTTACATAAGGATGGTCTTTGAGCTCTTTGTGTTTAGTAGCATCTTCTATGTAATAAAAGTTACTGTTGTTTGCGGTTGTATGTGAGCATAGGCTCAATTCTCTAGGAGAACTATCTAACTCTAGACCTTTCTGACTTTTAAACCATACTTCATCTTTTTCTACTATAGAAATAAGACTTTTAGGAACATCTGTTAATTTACAAGCCAGTTCAGTAAGTTCATCAAAGACCTTTTCTCTTTTAGGGTCTATATAAAATGTCTTAAGATAGGCATTACGTTCATCTTCTCTAGGATGCAAGGGAGCAACTGACATGGTGATTGTTTAAATTTTACTAGTCAAAGTTAATCTATTTTTTAACATAAAAATAGATTCGATAAATAAATTCCTACAATTCTTTAAAAGCACCTAGTCCGAATAACGCAAAGTCATATTTTACAGGGTCCACAGGATCAAATTTGCGTAGTACCTTGCCTAGTTCAGCAACTGCTTTTGCATCGTTTTGCTTGCATTTAAGCATTTTGAGTTTACGTGCTATAGTTCCAGTATGAACATCAAGAGGTAAAGAAAGAGCACTCATAGGAATCTCATTCCAGATACCAAAATCTACACCAGCATTATCCTTTCGTACCATCCATCTTAAAAACATATTAATGCGTTTTGCACTGCTGTTTTTTAAAGGATCGCTTACGTGTTTTTGTGTACGTGGTAAATGATCTACTTCAAAAAATATGGTTTTAAACTGTGAGATCGCTTTCTGTAAATCAGATTGTTCTAGGTACGCTTTCGCGAAAGCGTGCTCTAAGCCATTATATTTATTTTCTATATGCTGTAATGATCGCATAAAAGTCTTGCAATCTTCACTATTGAAAGTTCGGTGTACAAAACCCTCAAAACGATTCAGGTCACTTTCTTCGTGATTTTTAATGAAATCTGCAGGAGCGTTATCCATGAGATTCATTAATTTGTGAGAATTGTTAATGATAGATTTGCGATTGCCCCATGCAATAGTAGCTATGAGAAATCCAGCGATTTCAATATCTTTTTTATCAGTAAAAAGATGCGGTATTTGAATAGGATCGTGCGGTATAAATTCTGGTGTATTGTACTGCTCAACCTTTGCGTCGAGAAATTCTTTAAGTTCTTTGCGGTTCATTTATAAGAATTTACCATCGCTCATGACTAGTTTACGGTCTGCAAGGTCTGCTAGTTCTTCATTATGTGTTACAATTACAAAGGTTTGATTAAACTCTTTGCGCAGTTGAAAGATAAGCTCATGAAGATCGTTTGCCGTGGTACTATCCAGATTTCCTGTAGGTTCATCTGCAAAGATTACCTTAGGATTATTAATTAATGCTCTTGCAACTGCCACGCGTTGTTGCTCACCGCCAGAAAGTGCACCAGGTTTATGATCAAAACGATGTGAAAGTTTTAAGTAGGAGAGCAGTTCCTTAGCACGTTTTTCTGCAGCTGCTTTATCTGTATTTGCAATGTAGGCTGGAATACATACATTTTCTAAAGCGGTAAATTCGGGCAGTAATTGATGAAACTGGAAAATAAAACCTAAAGAATTATTACGAAATCTGCTCAACTGCTTTCCTTTAAGCTTTAAGATATCAGTACCATCTATTAGCAAACTACTATTTGAGTTTACGTCTGGCTTTTCAAGAGTACCTAAAATATGAAGTAATGTAGTCTTACCAGCACCAGAACTTCCCACAACACTAGCGATTTCTCCGGTTTTGATTTCTAGATCAACACCTTTGAGAACTTGCAGGTCACCAAAACTTTTATAAATCTGTGTAGCTTTTATCATAAGGACAAAGTAATAGATTTTTAAGCTTTAAACCACCTTTTTGCGTTATTAAAGTCTAAGAAATATGTTACTCTCAATGAAATGTTATGTCTTACAGGTTGTGTGAATAATTCATCTAGACTGTCCTCAAAGCCTATTTCACCTTGATTATCAAAATTAAAAATACTGTTTCTATACAGTACAGAAGCCTCACTTCCTGGGGCAAAACGCCATCTATAAGAGAGGTCTAAGTTCCATACATTAAAATTTGCATCTGGATCAAAATCTTCAGTCAACTCATAATCTGATGGTAACAATGTCCCATCGAGGGCAAGTTCATTAAATTCTCTACTAAAACTTGCTCGTGACCAGAAGTTTCTAAAAGAAAGACTTAATGCTTGGGTATTATTAAAATTATAAGTTCCTGAAACAGAGTTTTCAACCGTATGAGTATCTCTTCTACTCACAATAGGCTCATCATTACTTGCGGTAGTAACATAACTTATGCGATCGTTATTTTTACTCCATGAAAGTGCATAGACCAATAGAAATTTATCAGAAAACCTATATCGTGGGCTGAATCTGAAGTCATAACTTTCTTCTGCATCATCAAATCTTTTGAAGCGTCCCATTCTATAATCGAGAGCAAATTTCTTACGGTAGTCTGTAGAAATAAAACCACCTGTAAAATAACCAGGTTCATAACGTACTACCTGACCTTCTTTACGAGATTCAAACTGATTTAAATTTCTAGAGAAAAAGTTCAAATCGGCTCCAAAGGCAAGTCGTTCTCTAGTAAAAAAGAATGGATTTAAAGTATACTCTGTATTAGTATGCAAGTCAGGATCTATTTGCCTTCTATGTCTTACTCTTAAGTCTACATCAAACCGATTAAAAATACCTACCGGTGTGAATTGATTATAGCTCAAATCTGCTGCAAATGTTTGAGTATTAGTTTGAAAATTACGCCCTAGATCGTTAGGATTCCAGTTTTTATCTCTATAGAAATGAGCTAATCTAGGCCTCCATTTTCCGGTAGTTTTGCGCCATTGTAACTCGCTAGAATATCCAGTATCAGTTCCAGTAGGAGTAAAGCGGTTACTCATTCTCAGTTCTCCTCGATAATTGTTAGCCGCATTTTTATCGTTGTGGTCTAGAACAATTGCCGTAACATTTGCATCGGTAAAACTTCCATTTCTTATAGTACTAGCGTTAGATATCGCTATAGAACTATTTTTACTGAATTGCTGGTCCAGTACAAACATATTATAGTTAGTTAACGCTTCAGTGACCTGAGTTCTTCTGGCACCTGTAACCGAGTTTTCTATAGTAGCCTCTGTTTTATCAGTAATTGCGTTAAGAAATCCTATTCCTAATCTTTTGGAAGTTCTACCAGTAATTTTTACCGCATTGAGTAGTTGTGCATTGCTGGGGTTATCAATAATATCTTCATCATCAAACAACTCAACATTACTAAAACCGCTAGGAGTTTGACCTATTCTACGTGAGAAAAATAAGCCACCTTTGTTAAATAAGTCTGTTCCTTCATTAAAAAAGGCACGGTTCTCACCAAAAAGTTGTTCAAATGGTCCTAGATTAAGTCGTACTTGATCAAAAGCTACCTGACCAAAATCTGGAATTAAACTAGCATCTAGGGTAAAGGCATCATTTATTCCATATTTAATATCCATACCAGCATTATACTGCGTGGTAGAATTACCATCAAAATTATCACTAATTACAGTAGCATAAGGATACATGTTTAAACGCAACGGTGGATCGATGTTAGAAACGCCAGTCATTATTGCGTCATATTGTGTATTTATACCTTGCGTAATGTCTATGAAATTATAACTATAATCCTCGTTTAAAGAGGTTATACGACGAAAAACTTGAAAACTCCAGTCTTGAACTTCTACTTCAGGAAATCTTAAGGTGCGATAAGGAATTTTCATTTCCACAAACCACCCAGCAGCATTGATACTCGTTTCAGACCTAAAAACCACGTTATAACTGAAGTCTTGACGATTACCTTCTACAATTGCATCACCTAAAGCATTTGCGCTAGTGGCAAAAAAACGAGTTTGATTGATCTGATTGTTATAATTATTGATATAAAACCCAAAAACATCAGCTTGAGTAAAAACTTGATCTCTTTGAGAAAATTGTCTAGCTATACTTTCTGGCTCATCATCATATAAATATGCAGCTACATACAAAGCATTATCATCATATGCGATTTTAAATTTTGTTTGATGTGTTTCTCGTTCCTTTTTACCATTAGTAGGTTCTATCATCACAAAGTCTCCACCAGTAGGAATTGGATCCCAAAAATCTTCAAAAGGTTCACCGTCTATTTTTGGAGCGGTAGTTACTCTAGTAGCTTTGTATACTTTCCTTTCAATTTTAAGAGAGTCCTGCATTTCTTGTGATTCCGCTTTCGCGAAAGCGAGAAAAACACATAATAAAACAAGTAATTTTTTCAATTTTGTATGGCTTTGTCAAAAAAGCAAAATTAAAGGCTTAAATCCTTGAATTCATTAAAGGTGTGTTAATTAAAATTTTGAAATAATATTTGTAATGTAACTTGCTTGAAAAACAGTAATGAAGAAAGCGATACTAGCAGGAGGCTGCTTTTGGTGCACAGAAGCCGTCTTTCAAAGAGTGAAAGGAATTGCGAATGTACGTTCTGGTTTTTGTGGAGGTCATATCAAAAATCCGCCGTATCGAGAAGTCGTACAAGGTAGAACCGGACATGCAGAAGCTATTGAGATTACTTATGATCCTGAACAAATTACTTTTAAGCAATTATTACAGGTTTTCATGGCAACTCATGATCCTACCACCTTAAACAGACAAGGTTATGATGTAGGTACACATTACAGAAGCGCTATTCTATTTCTAGATGAAGAACAAGAGCAAATAGCTAGGTCTTATGTAAAAGAATTAGAAGAAATAGGGACATTTACAGATCCTATTGTAACAGAAATTGCTCCGGCAACAGTATTTTATCCTGCAGAAGAAATTCACGATAACTACTATAATAACAATCGAGAACAAGGATATTGCCAAATCATCATTGATCCTAAAATTAAAAAATTAATGACAGGATTTAAAGAACTTGTAAAGTAAAAAATGCTCCTCGAGGAGCATTTTTTTATGTATGATCTACATCTATTACAGTTTTATCTTCTTCATGGACTTTGTTTGAGCTTATGAGATACGTGTAGCACCACATAAGGGTAAAGGATGGAATAATATCCATACCAGGCAATAGTTCTTCTATAGTGGTAAGAACTCCAGCTGCTACTCCCGATTTACTAGGATATAGTTTTGTCATTAAATATCCTGCTATAGGAGCCCAACCTAAATCTGTAATTTCACCGAATCCTGGTATAATATAAGATCCCATTCCTACGAGATCAAAAAGGATACCAGCTATAAGTTTTGATCGTTTTGATTGAAACATGTTATTTGTTTTTAACTGTTTATAGTCAAATAACGTTCCAAAAAAAACTTTTAGTGCAATTGAGAAGAAATCAGAGTCATAAATTCTGCACGAGTTTCAGAATTCTCAAATTGACCTCTAAAGCCACTTGTTGTTGTAGAACTGTTTTGTTTTTGTACTCCACGCATCATCATACACATATGTGAAGCTTCTATTACAACGGCTACACCTTTAGGATTTAACGTATTATCGATACATTCTAAGATATCATGTGTAAGCCTTTCTTGTACTTGTAATCTTCTTGCAAATACGTCTACAATACGTGGGATTTTTGATAAACCAACTATATGTCCATTAGGAATATAAGCGATGTGCGCTTTTCCAAAGAAAGGTAGCATATGGTGCTCACAAAGAGAATAAAGTTCAATATCCTTTATGATGACCATATCATTGTAGTCTTCTGCAAACATGGCACCTTTTAATATTTCGGCAGGATCTATATCATATCCTGATGTAAGAAATTGCATAGCTTTTGCAGCTCTTTCAGGTGTTTTAAGTAAACCTTCTCGCTCTACATCTTCTCCTATTTCTGTAATTACCTCGCGATACTTATCTTTAATTTCTTCAGTGGTTTTAATATTATACTCTTCAAAAGTGCGGTATGGTGCCATCTTAATTATTTAGTTGATCAAAGGTATCTCATTTATGTTTAACTAATTCAAAAAAAAGTTAAACATTTTAAAAATTTAAAGTGAGTCCTATTGTATTACTACTTGCCGTAAAATTGAAGACCATTTTGTTAGGTTGTCTACCTGTCTTGCCTTGACCATAGCGTTTATCGCCGTACCCATTTCTAGTATCTAGATATCTATCTACTGCCTCAACTGTAGAAATAGTTACCGCAAGACTTAAAACTATATCAGTTAAAAAATGCGCACCAGACCATAGTCGAGAGACTGGAGAAATTAAACCTACGGTATAGATACCAGCTTTTACATAAGGATTTTCAAAATGTTTTGCTAGAGCATAAGCTGTTGTAAAGGATAATACGGTATGACCTGAAGGAAAGGACCTATATCCTGATTCTCCAGAGAAAGGTCTGAACTCATGTTTTCCGAGACCTGTTTCTGGTCGCGCTCTACCTGTCACAGCCTTAAGAACTTGCTGCAATAAGCCACCAGCGCTAGCACTTGAAATCATAAGAACTCCTGTACGACGCCATTCGGGACTTTTGGCTAGTAAACCATATGTATAAATACCAGCCGTTACTCCATAATTATTTTGAGGACTACCAAAATACCAACCAAAATCTCTCAATAATTCAGGAACATCCTCTTTTTGATCTCTAAAAAAATCACTAGAATCTTCATCAAAGGTGTAAATTCCACCTACCAGTAAGGTAGTGGCTCCAGCTCTATAGAAATCTTTTTTGCCCCAATGAAATGGTCTTGCATAAGCATATGCTGCACCGTTAAACATATGAAGGCCGTCATATTTCAATAATTGCCATGTAGACATACCTGCAACATCACTTGCTGAGTATGAGTCTGCCTTAAAATTTTGAGAATAAACTGTAGAAACTGTTAGTAATACAATTAAAAATGAAAGTTTTTTAAATAAAATCATGAAAGCAAAATTAACAATTTCAAGTAGTTATTAGATCAATTATAAAAATAGAATCTTAAATTTAAAAAATAAGTAGTGACTTTATAAAATAATAGTATATTTGCAACCGCTTAGAAATAAGCAAAGATTAGGTCGCGTAGCTCAGCTGGATAGAGCATCTGCCTTCTAAGCAGACGGTCACAGGTTCGAATCCTGTCGCGATCACAGATTAAATTAGTAAAACCGAAGACGATTTGATGTTTAGAATCATTCTCTTCGGTTTTTTTGTTTTCATAAAGCAGGCCTTTTGTAGCCTACAATAGTCATGCATTTACTTATAATTAGCCTACAGCCTTAAATTTAATGATGGTATATTAGAGGTTCTATTTTATAGAATGGACTAATGAGGGAAATCGATAAGCAGTTAGCATTGAGGCCTAGATTTCAAATATTTGTATCATCTGATACATCTCAAATTCTAGAGCGATTTAAAAAAGAGGCGCATCAAAATAAATATTCAATCAGCATCATTGATGATCATATTTTTATAAAAATCAGAAAGTCAGAAGCTCATTTTTGGTCTCCAGAACTACATTTGGAACTATTACAAGACGGCAGTGGTGCAACCCATATAAAAGGACTTTTCAGTCCGAGACCGTCAGTATGGACCATGTTTATGTTTTTACATTTTGCTGTCGCTGGATTATTTATTGCATCATGTATATGGTTATACACAAGATCTAAATTAAATGAACCTACATTTTATCCTTTAATTATTATGATTCTTATGGTAATTATCTGGATAATACTTTATGTGATAGGGAGAATAGGAAGGCGTAAAGGCTCAAATCAAATGATTCAACTTCATACTTATATAAACTCTATATTAAGTCCACAACATAAGATGGTCTCTTGAAAACTGTATAAATTTAAAAGCCTTATTCAAATAGAATAAGGCTCAATTTTATAGAAATAATAAAGCTTTAATTTACTATAGTGTAACCTGTTAAAGTTTGCTCTGATTGTATATTAGCGCTTTGTGGCACAGGTAATGAAACCCCTAAAGATGAAAAATCTTCTAAGGAATAATTCAATTCATAGTCAGACTTTATCAATCCTACATCTTTAGACCAATAATTATCCACAACAATTGCATCTGCAGGCTGTAGAATAGGAACATCTTGAGTAAAACCAGCGATAGTAAACTCTGTAGTTATAGAAAGATTTACAATAAGTTGTGAATGAATTATATCTTGATACGTGACGCCATTTACTGTCATTTGAGAAAGAGGAGAAAGCTGTTTTGTTTTAACCGTGTAGTTAAAGTCTAAATCATAAGTCTGCACGGTTTGTGTATTGTTTCCTTCAACTGAGAAAAGTTCTTCATTACTCGTTGCGTTTTGATCATATAAAACACCATTAGTTATAGGTACATTAAAATTATTTAATCCTTGTAAATCAAATCCTATAACACCATTTCCTATTAATTTACCAGATTCTGCCTTCAACTCACCACCAGTTAATATTTGAGACATAAAGCCTACTGGAGTGGCAGGATTTGAACTTAACGTGTATTCTGTGCCAGTTACTGTTGCTACTGTCAAGGTTTCTGATGAAGAGTTAGCACCAGTGGTAACATCATAATCCCAACTATTGTTAACAGTTAATGGAAAATACTGAAAGTCATTATTAGTTCTACCAGAATCACCATCATCGCTAGGATCACATGAAACTAAAGAAACTACACAAATTGCAAGTAATATTTTTTTAATCATTTGATTTTGTTTGAGTTCAAATATATTAGAATTTTTATGAAACCACTGGATTATTTAAGATAACAAATATCATAAGAGCTTGATTTTTAAATATTATTGAATAGGAGCAAAGGTCACAGGTATGGTAAAAGGAACCACTACATTTTTTCCATCTTGCTCGCCCGGTACCATTTCAGGTAGTGTGAAGAGCACTCTTTTTGCTTCTAAGGATAAAAATCTGCTTTTAGACCTTCCCGACATATCAATGATCTTACCGTCCACATCTACTTTAAATGTCACATAGGTGCGCACCTTATTATAAACGCCGAACATGTTTCCTATATCTGTATTATAATTTCGTACGAGATGATTTTTGATCACTTCATTAAAACAATTTTTTACTTCGATATTGCTAGACTCTGGACATGAAGTAAAACGAGGTAATTTTTCAACTGGTTTAAAAGGTAAATCTTCAGGAGATACTTCTTGTATTTGTTCTTCCGTAAAAGTTTTGTCCTCTTCTTTAGTCTCCATGCGCTTTTTTCTCCATTTCTCTTCCTCGATATTCAGTTCTAGCAGCTGTTTTGCTTGTTTTTTATAAGGAGAATATACATTTTTCATATCTAGGACTTCTTGATAAGCGCTTCTTGCATCAGTAGTTTCTCCGTATGCGTGCAGGATAAATCCTTTAAGGAAAAATAATTCTTCAAGATGCTCTTTTTCATTAGCTTCGATAGCACGATCAATGGCATCTATACCACGATTGTACTGTGCAGCCGCTAGAAAGGTTTTTGCTTGATTATAATAAGAATTATCGTTTGTACCACTAGCTGTACTCACGCTCTTCTTTGAATTACAACTGCACATAAGCAGGCCTGTCATTATTAAAAGCAACAAAGTTTTTTTCATTCCTAATTTTTTAAAATCTCATGGTGATGGAAACAAATCTAATACATCTCAAACATTATATTTGTGTTATGGCAGGAAACACTTTTGGTAAGCAATTTACAGTAACAACATATGGAGAATCTCATGGCATCGCTTTAGGTGGAGTCATTGACGGTTGTCCAGCAGGAGTTGAAATAGACTTAAACGCAATTCAACTCGATTTAGATAGACGTAAACCAGGACAAAGTAAAATAGTCACACAACGCAAAGAAAGCGATACTGTAAATTTTTACTCAGGTATTTTTGAAGGTAAAACTACCGGTACACCTATAGGTTTTCAAATTATCAATGAAAACCAAAAATCAAAAGATTACTCTCATATCAAAGAAACCTATCGTCCGAGTCACGCAGATAAAGTCTATGATGATAAATATGGACATCGTGATTATCGTGGTGGTGGTCGCAGCAGTGCGAGAGAAACAGCAAGTAGAGTAGTGGCAGGAGCCATTGCAAAACAGCTCCTTTCACAAGTTAAAGTTACTGCGTACACCAGTAGTGTAGGAGATCTTATTATGGACAAGCCCTATCAAGAACTAGATTTTTCAGAGATTGAAAATAACGTCGTGCGTTGTCCAGATATCGCTTTCGCAAAAGCGATGGAACAAAAAATCTTAGAGACCAGAAAAGAAGGTGATACCATAGGAGGAACCATAACTTGTGTTATTCAAGGAGTTCCAGCAGGATTAGGAGAGCCAGTCTTTGATAAACTCCATGCAGATCTTGGTAAAGCCATGCTTTCTATCAATGCTGTTAAAGGTTTTGAATATGGTAGCGGCTTTGCAGGATCTCAAATGAAAGGAAGTGATCATAATGATCTATACCATCAAGATGGTTCTACTACCACTAATTATAGTGGTGGAATTCAAGGTGGTATTTCAAATGGTATGGATATCTATTTTAAAGTTGCTTTTAAACCAGTTGCGACCATTATGCAATCGCAAGAAACCATAAACGCCCAAGGTGATATGGTGCAAATGCAAGGTAAAGGTAGACATGATCCATGCGTGGTGCCTAGAGCCGTAGTAATTGTAGAAGCAATGGCAGCACTCGTTCTAGCCGATCATCTTTTAAGGGCGCGTACGTCAAAATTATAACTTTTTTCAAGTAAATACTCTTAAAAACAGATTATCAGTAATTTAGATTAATGGTTTAGTTCTCGCTTTCGCGAAAGCGGAATCACAACAAAAACTTTACTTATCTTACGCCTCATAGATTAAAAGAAACTAGCAATACATGAAGAAACTAGCATTACACTGGCAAATATTAATAGGAATGGTAGGAGGAATCCTTTTTGGATTTCTTATGACGCAATTTGACTGGGGAAAAGACTTTGTTGGAGACTGGATTGAGCCAATAGGGACCATTTTTGTCAATTTGTTGAAATTGATTGCAATACCGCTCATACTCGCGTCACTTATTAAAGGAATTTCTGATCTTAAAGATATTGCTCGCTTTAAGAAAATGGGAATTCGTACGATATTGATATACATCTGCACCACCGTTGTTGCTATCGTGATAGGTCTAGGATTAGTTAACCTATTAAAACCAGGAGTAGGACTTCCTGAAGAAACAAAAGAAAGAATTAGTGCTGCATATAGTAGTAATGAAAAAATT
This sequence comes from Nonlabens dokdonensis, assembly GCF_002162835.1. Taxonomy (GTDB): domain Bacteria; phylum Bacteroidota; class Bacteroidia; order Flavobacteriales; family Flavobacteriaceae; genus Nonlabens; species Nonlabens dokdonensis_B. Next base: position 655 of record NZ_MAAX01000064.1, on the reverse strand, counting down.
GCTAAAACACAAGAAACTGCCGCGATGCAGGAAGATCAAGGACCTTTGCAATTTCTTGTAGATATGGTTCCTGATAATGCGGTGTCTGCAATGAGTGATAATTCCTTAATGTTACAAGTGATTTTCTTTGCCTTATTTTTAGGAATCTCTATGCTGCTTGTAGGAGAAAAGAGTGCAAAACCATTGAAAGATTTTTTTGATAGTTTAAATGATGTAGTCCTTAAAATGGTGGACTTAATCATGTTAACTGCACCATTTGCGGTTTTTGCTTTATTAGCAACTGTTGTAGTAACTGCCGAAGATCCTGAAATACTTCTGGCGTTGCTTAAATATGCTGGTGTAGTAGTTCTAGGTTTAGTTCTTATGATCAGTTTTTACTGTTTGATTTTTGCTGTTTATGTAAAAAAATCGCCATTGTGGTTTTTACAGCAAATCGCACCTGCACAACTTTTAGCGTTTTCAACTAGTTCCAGTGCTGCAACACTGCCTGTCACCATGGAGCGAGTAGAAGAACATATGGGCGTAGAGAAGGATGTTTCTAGTTTTGTCCTTCCAGTAGGTGCTACGATAAATATGGATGGTACAAGTTTATACCAAGCGGTAGCAGCGGTCTTTATTATGCAGGTTTTGTGGCCAGAAGGCCTCGAGTTTAGCA
>NZ_MAAX01000078.1:20701-26892 GCF_002162835.1 Nonlabens dokdonensis | reverse complement strand
ATAAACATTAATAATGCAGAGGTGGTTAATGCCATTAATAATCCAATCCAGATACCAGTAACTCCTAAATTAAAAGTGTTACTCAATGTATACATTATTGGAAAACCAACTACCCAATAAGATATTAAACAAATTAATGTCGGTACCCATACATCTTGGAGACCTCTTAGCACTCCTAATAAGACAACTTGAAAACCATCGCTAATCTGAAATAATGCAGCAACAATTAATATTTCGGCAGCAAGTTCTATAACATCATGATCACCGATATAGATAGCCGGAAGCTCATTATGGAAAACTAAAAATAACATAGCAAAAATGAGTTCAAACATTAATGTCAATAAAAATATTGATTTTGCAATCGTTTTAAGCAAATCTATATTTCCAGTTCCTTTTTGATTACCAACTCTTATTGTAGCTGTCACACCTAGTCCGACACCTACCATAAACGTTAAAGCTGAAAGATTCAAAGCAATTTGATTAGCCGCTTGACTTTTAACACCCAGTGTTCCTGATAGGACGATAGCTATTGTAAATAAAGAAACTTCAAAAAACATCTGAAGCGAAGTAGGCAATCCTAAATTAAAAATTTTCTTATAAATGTTCCAGGAATAACTTTTTAGTCTTACAAAGTAAATTTTAAACCGTTTTCTATAATATAGTATCAAAAATAATATTAGAAACATTAAAACCCTAGAAACAAAAGTACCGATAGCAGCACCTTCTACCTCTAATCGTGGAAATCCATATTTACCGTAAATCAAAAAATAATTAACTATTATATTAATAACATTAGCTAACAATGATGCTACCATTGAATAAATTGTTTTTGATAACCCATCTACAAATTGTTTCAATGCTTGAAATACCATTAATGGTATTAATGAAAAAGCAACCCAATAGGTATAAGGAACGGCTAGGTCTACAACCTCCTCAGATTGATCTAAAAAATATAATAAAGGTGTTGATAGGTATGTTATTATCATAAGCACTACACCTATTATTAAACACATGATAAAACCAGAATGAAATATAGACACTACCTTATTTTTATCTCCCTTGCCATCTGCCTCTGCGACCAGCGGTGTTATCGAAAAAGAAAATCCAATACCGATAGAGAGCGCTATGAAAATAAAAGTGTTTCCTAAAGAGACTGCCGCTAACTGTGCATCTCCTAATTTACCTACCATAACATTATCTGCAAAAGCTACAAGTAGATGTGCTACCTGGCCTAACATTATAGGCAATGCAATTTTAAGATTTTTAGGAAACTCCTTTAGATAAGCATTTAAGACCATTTTTAAAGCAGTTCTCTAAAATACTCAACCCATCGAAAATCCAAACTACTTTTCAATTCCATATTTATCAAATAAATACACAAGACTTGTCATTGTCGCAGCTCCTAATTCCAATTCTCTTTTGTTAACCGCATCAAAAGTATCATTTGCCGCATGGTGAAAATCAAAATATCTCTGAGAATCTGGTCTTAATCCTGCTAACACAGTACTCTCTCCTTTAAGAGGCCCTACGTCTGCACCGCTGCCACCTAATTCAAAATAGTGAATTAAATATGGTTTAAAGAACGGCTTCCAGGATTCTATGACTTTCATTTGCTCTAAAGTCGTATCAAAACTAAAGCCTCTTGGCGAAAAACCACCAGCATCACTTTCCAAAGCAAAAATGTGCTTTTCATTTTTCAGCTTAGCTTTTCTTGCATATTCTCTTGCCCCTTTCAACCCATTCTCTTCATTCATAAAAAGAACTACTCTTATCGTACGTTGTGGTTTATAGTTTAAATCTTTCAGTGTTTTCAATACTTGCATGGACTGCACAACTCCTGCCCCATCATCATGACTGCCATCACCTAGATCCCATGAATCTAAATGACCTCCTACAGTTATGTATTCATTAGGAAACTTAGAACCCTTAATCTCTCCTATAACATTAAAGCTTTCTACATCTCCCCAAACTGTACAATCCTGCTTTAAATAAAATTGAAGTTCTTTATCTAATGCTATATAAGCACTAAGCTTCTCTGCATCATTTGTGCTTATTGCTGCAGCAGGAATATAATTTTCTACCGGCAAATCACCGTAGCTCATAGAGCCTGTATGAGGAAAATCATCTAGTCGCAAGTTCATGGATCTCACGATAACAGCAACGGCACCATATTTACTCGCCTCGGCAGCGCCGCTATACCTTTGGTCAACACAACCTCCATATGCCTCAAAAGTTTGAATTTTCTTAGGGTTCATAGGTCGATTATAAAAAACTATTTTACCTTCTATTTGCTCTCGACCTAGACTTGTTAACTCCTCTAAAGATTTGACTTCAATTACCGGTGCTTTTAAACCTTCTTGCCTCGTAGGTATAGAACCTCCTAATGCACATACATTTACGTTAATTGTTGATAGATCATTGAGTTGTATATAGGCAAACTCTGGAGTACCTCTGGACCATTTAGGGACCATAACAGATTGCAATTCTGTACGGTCGGCAAATTTTTCAATCTCCTTTTGAGTATATTCCACTGCACGCTCAGCTTGAATGGAACCAGAAAGACGACCTCCTATATTGTTAGATAAGTAATCTAACCATTCATAACTATTTGATTCTGTCAGATTGTAATCATAAATACTACGCAACATGATAGAATCTGTCTTTGAGGTGTCTGGTGATTGCGCTTTCGCGAAAGCGGATCCCATCAAACTAATAGTAATTAATAGTACAATCTTATTCATTTTCTAATGCTTTTATATACAGGTCTATATTTCCAGATGTTTCGTCATCGAGTTTAGGCGGTTGTATTTCTTGATATTGGGATAATGTTTCTATTAATATCTTTGCGACTAACAATCTTGCATTTGCTTTATCATCAGCAGGAATAACGTGCCATGGTGCGTAGTCTTTACTGGTATTATTTATAGCTTGTTCATAGCAATACATATAATTATCCCAAAGCTTTCTTTCCTTAAGATCATCTGCTGAGAATTTCCAGTTCTTCTCTGGTCGATGCAGCCTTCTAAGCAATCGGTTTTTTTGCTCTTCTTTACTTAAATGAAGAAAAAACTTAAATATGAAAGTTCCATTTTGAGTAAGCTCTTTTTCAAAATTATTGATTTGATCAAATCGCATTTGCCAGAACTCTTCTGTGGCATCGTTGGGACTATTGAAATGTGGTAAATTCTCAGACATCAAGTACTCTGGATGCACACGTGTCACTAAAACATTTTCATAGTGTGTTCTATTAAAGATTCCAAAATGCCCTTTTGAAGGTAAAGCAATGTAATGCCTCCATAAATAACTATGAGAGCGTTCTATATCTGTAGGTACTTTAAAACTATGCTGGATGACACCTCGTACGTTAAAATCCTTAAAAACTTCTCTTATTAAACTATCCTTACCAGATGTATCCATACCTTGTATACACACCAGCACTGCATGTTTGTCATGAGCATAGAGTTTTGCCTGAAATTCTGCTAGTTCCCTTCTAACTTCAGAGAGCTCTTTCTTAGCTTCTTTCTTACCAAGTACATTCTTAGGTAGTGTGGCTACTTGAGATAGCGATATATTTCTTTCTACGATATAATCTTTGGAAGTTGTCATAATAGTTTATTTGCTTGCAAATAGTTTTACGTCTTTCTCACTGACAGTTTCACCTCCCAAAATAATCAATCTCTCGACTACGTTGCGCAATTCTCGTATATTTCCTGTCCAGTCATATTCTTGAAGAAGTTTGAAAGCCTTTTCTTCAAAAACTTTGGCCGCATTGCCTTGTTCTTTAGCAATTTTTGCAGCAAAATGTTTGATCAGTAACGGAATATCTTCTCTTCTATCATTAAGTGTAGGGACATTTATAAGTATTACAGCTAGACGATGATATAGATCTTCTCTAAATTTTTTATCTTCTATTTCCTTTTTGAGATCTTTATTAGTAGCTGCAAGTATTCTTACATCAACTTTAATATCCTTGTCACTACCTACGCGTTGAATTTTATTTTCCTGTAGCGCTCGTAGCACTTTAGCTTGCGCTTTGGCACTCATGTCGCCTATTTCGTCCAGGAAAATAGTTCCTCCATTTGCAGCTTCAAATTTACCAGCTCTATCTTTATTTGCTCCTGTAAAACTTCCTTTCACATGACCGAATAATTCACTCTCTATTAATTCACTAGGTATAGCTGCACAGTTTACCTCTATAAATGGCCCCTTAGATCTATTGCTTTTCTCATGTAACCAGTGAGCAACGAGTTCTTTACCAGTACCATTTTGACCAGTAATAAGCACTCTAGCGTCAGTAGGAGCTACTTTTTCAATGATATTTTTAATGATAACTATTAACTCGCTATCACCTATCATTTCATAATTCTTACTCACCTTTCTTTTAAGTCTTTTGTTTTCTACAACAAGGCTCTTTCTATCTAAAGCGTTACGAACGGTATTTAAAAGTCTATTTAAATCTGGCGGCTTAGATATATAATCAAAAGCTCCTAAACGCATAGTATTTACAGCTGTGTCTAGGTCACCGTGTCCAGAAATCATAACCACTGGAATTTCAGGCTTGATCTTTTTTATAGCTTCCAGCACTTCAACACCGTCCATTTTAGGCATCTTAATGTCGCATAGAACAAGATCGTAATCGTTATCTTTTATAAGCTCGATACCTTCAAGTCCATCAACTGCCTCGCTGACGTTGTAATCTTTGCTCTCCTCAGATAGAATTTTTCCTAGAACACGTCTTATTGCGTTTTCATCTTCTATAATTAGTATTTGCGCCATATCTATATTTTAAATTTAAGTCCTATACGAGAATAAAAAGTGTTAGTGTCATTAAGTGTTACCACATCATCACCATTATCATCTCTTAGCCTTATATCATTTATGAAAGTATATCCAGCATATACATATGCAGATATATGTTTAGTAAAATTATATTGATAGCCAGGTCCGAACATGGCTACCGTCATCGATACATCTTCAGCAATACCTAGTGAGGTAGGCTCATCTCCTTGAATATTTGCATAAAAGCCGTCTAGCCTGGCATAAAGTTGCATACTATTTTTATCGTTGAATCTATACTTAAGATTCATCTTAGGAGCTCCTAATGTAAAACTCCACTTATCATTTAATTCTCTGTAGTAATTTACATAGGGTAATGGGAAAGGTCTTCCTGCAGTTGTTGAATATTGCACTCCTAAAACTAGCTGCCACGGTTTACCACCATCATCTCGCTTTTTTTCATTTTTTATGAAATAAACACTCGCTGTGAGAAAGTAATCATCGCTTTGGGCTCTTGCTTTATCAAAATTAGAAGCTGCCAAAACTCCTGCTCTGGAACCAAATCTCCAATTCTTTTCCATAGGAAAAGTGTAGCCTAGAGATAATTCAAAACTTTCATAACGATCAGAGCCAAATTCTGTAGAACCAAAGTCATCCCTGACTAAATATTCAACATTACGGTATTCAAAAAAAGGCACGATATAACTACCTTCAGCAACTTTCAATGGCACATTTGCAAAAGTTCTGAATCTTCTAAAACTATTATCAGAATCTCGTTGTGGAAAATAGGTATACTCTGCTCTAAATAAATCTGTTCCTTGGGCGTTCGCTTTCGCGAAAGCGATAACAAAAACCAGCAATAGCACTATCGACATGCTATTAATTTTAATCATTTGTTTTATCATATGTGATTTGATCAGATTTATTTGATATGATGTGAAGGTCTCTCTGAGGGAAAGGAATACTTATATTGTGTTCACGGAATGCCTTATCTATAGAAAATCGTAATGCACTTTTAATCCTAGGGTCATTAAACGCATCTTTTATAAAATAGTATACACCAAAGTTTAAGGAACTATCAGCAAAATCATTGAACATCACAAATGGCTCAGGACTTTTAAGTATGCCTTTTTGATCCATTGCGCACTGCTTTAGTACTTTTGCTACTAACTCTGTATCACTTCCATAAGCTACTCCTACTAGAACATTTTCTCTAGTTTTGGGATGATTTTGTGTATAATTATAAACGGACTCTGACATAAATAGATGATTAGGAATAATCAAAATTTTATCATCCCGCGTTATGATACGTGTACTTCTAAGTTTAACTTCAAAAACACGCCCCACTTTATTATTCATCTCAATAACGTCATTTACTAAGACAGACTTATCTATTAAAATGGTCACTCCTGCTA
>NZ_MAAX01000078.1:0-20675 GCF_002162835.1 Nonlabens dokdonensis | reverse complement strand
AGTAAGCAACCCTGTAAGTTGCACACCACTAGAGTGTAAAACTGTGATAACTACAATTATGTAAACTAAATAATTAAAAAACTTGAAAACACTTTCAAATTTTAACTTATCAGTATCTTCCATCTTACGCGTGATCACTTTTTTAATACCGCGCAGTACAAACGTGGTTACTAAAATTGCGATAATAGCTAGAATAAGCATCCACGTATCAAAATGAAAACCACCGTTTTTACCTGATGGTATTATTTCATAAGTCAGAAAGTCTCGTATTTTATCCCAATCTATATCCATATTTAATAACGAAGCCATTTATAGAGCTCTTTCCAATTGGTCTTTTTACCATACATTAATATACCTATTCTATAAATTTTTGATGCAAGAATAGCTATTCCTATTATACTTATATATAGGAGTGCCATACTTAGGACTATTTCCCACCATGCAATTTCACCAAAGGGAATTCTCATTAACATCACAATCGGAGAAGTGAGTGGAATATAGGAAAAAATTACTGCAACCGTACCATGTGGATTATCCATTACAGAGAAAAAACCTACGTATATAGCCAGCATTAATGGTAGAATAACTGGCAGCATGAATTGCTGTGTATCTGTCTCATTATCCACAGCCGCACCTATAGCGGTATAGATAGAAGCATATAAAAAGTAACCACCTATAAAGTAAATGAAGAAACAAAAAATAAGTTTGAGAATAGGTAATTGTGCGACATCATTTAAGATCAACTCCATTTTACTCATGTCTTGAGTTTGAGCCATCATATCTGCATTTGCAGGATTAGAAAAGGCATCGATACCGAAGAAAGTAGTTGCCGCAATCATAAGGATAAAACCTACGATTACCCATATTAAAAACTGAGTTATACCTGCGAGTGATGTGCCTGTAATTTTACCCACCATTAAATAAATAGGTTTCACACTACTCACTATAATTTCTATAATACGATTTGTTTTTTCTTCAATAACAGACCTCATCACCATGTTACCATATATAATGATAAACATCATGAGCAAATAACCTGCCGCGCCTCCTGTAGCTATTTTTATCCAGCCAGAAAGCTTGCTTGTTTTTTCACCTGTAAAATTTTGAAGTTCTATTTCTTTTTTGACCGTCAGCTTTTCAAGTAACTCTACATCTATGTTGTTTTTAAGAAGATTACTTTCAGATGCTTTATTATTTATTTTATCTTCTATAGCACTTATAAAATCTGGGGAAGGAGAATCATCTGAATAGAAACTAAATTTCTCTAAGTTACCGTTATCACCTTCAATAAGCAACAAACCATAATAATCTGCTTCTTTACTGGCAGCTACTGCTGCACTTTTACTTAAGCCTTTAAGAACAATATATTGATTTCGGTCTGTATTTTTGAACAGAGATTCATATTGATCTCCTGTCTGGTCAAGAACTGCTATTTTTCTCGCAGTGTCTGAATTAATACTGGTTAACCAGCCTATTAATAATGCAACACCTACAAAAATTAACGGACTCACAAATGTCATAATGACAAAGGTTTTATTCCTGACCTTGTTAAGGTATTCTCGTTTTATGATGAGCCAGAGTTTATCCATTTTCTTGTACGGTTTGAATGAAAATATCGTTTACACTAGGAATCACCTCACTAAAATGCGTCAACTCACCTATTTGGGTAAGCTTATTTATAGCTACTGGAATATCTATATTAGTAGGTATTTTAATTTTAAAATCTAGTGTATTATCTAATCCTGAAAGTTGAATAGGCACTGGATTAAAATCTAGAGGGATTTGTTTAAATGCAAAGTCATTATCAGCACAAATCAAAGAAACTGCATAATTACGATCTCTATAACGCTGCTTGACATCGCTTAGTTTTCCTTCTAAGACTAAATTTGATTTATTTATAAGCGCGATATGGTCACACATTTCTTCTACACTCTCCATGCGGTGAGTAGAAAAAATAATTGTAGCACCCTCATCACGTAGTTTTAAGATTTCATCTTTAATCAAATTTGCATTTACAGGATCAAAACCAGAAAACGGCTCATCAAAAATAAGCAAGCTTGGTTCATGTAATACAGTTACTATAAATTGTACTTTCTGGGCCATTCCTTTAGATAGCTCTTGAAGCTTCTTATTCCACCAGCCTTGTATTCCTAATCGTTCAAACCAGTAATTAAGTCGCTCCTTGGCTTGAGACTTTGAAAGTCCTTTTAACTGCGCAAGATAAATACATTGCTCACCTACTTTCATAGATTTATAAAGTCCACGCTCCTCTGGCATGTACCCTATATCTTCTATATGCCTAGGTTCTAAAGGCGAGCCGTTTAACACAATTTGCCCACTATCGGGCATCGTGATTTGATTAATTATTCTGATCAGTGATGTTTTACCTGCTCCATTAGGACCTAGTAAACCATAAACACTTCCTTTAGGTACAGAAATAGACACATCATTTAGCGCCGTATAATCTCCATAGACCTTTTTAATTTGTATTGCTTCTAGTGCGTTTGACATACGTTAATGAATTGCGCTAAATTAACAAGAAGGATATGGTATTGCTAAAGATTTAGAAGATTTTAATAGGATTTATTACAACAAGATGAATGCAGCTAGTCTTATACCATTTGTTTAGTACAGATTTACACACAGATTTACAAATGTGATAAAAAAAACCCACCTCTTGAAAAACAAGAGGTGGGAAAAATTGCTATGAAAAAGAAAAATAACAAATGGTTGGTTGTCCATTTGTTGGGTTAAATATATACAAATTTTTCTAATTCATTAGGTTTTCTTTAAGAAAACATATCTTTTACTTTTTCAAAAAATGATTTGTCGCCTTTTTCTGGCGCAGGTTCAAAGTTTGAGTCGGTCATCATGCTTTCAAAAAATTCCTTTTGATCTTTTGTCAGGCTGCGTGGTGTCCATACATTTACATGTACTAAAAGGTCTCCTGTTCCATACCCATTAAGACTAGGCATTCCTTTACCTCTTAATCGTAATATTTTACCACTTTGGATACCTGCTTCTACAGGTATACGTACCTTACCAGTAACAGTCTGAATTTCTTTAGAAGTTCCTAAAATTGCTTCTGGTACACTTACGTAAAGATCGTAATGAAGATTATTCCCTTCGCGTTGTAACTCAGCGTGAGGTTTTACTTCTATATCTACTAATAAATCACCGCTTACACCATTACCTGGTGCGTCGTTTCCTTTACCAGATACTTTTAAACGCATATCAGATTCTACACCTGCGGGAATTTGAATAGTAACAGTTTCTTCAGAGGCTACCATACCTTGAGCATCTGCTCCGGCAGGTTTTTTATCCATGGTCTGTCCTGCTCCGCCACATACATTACATGGTGCAGCAGTTTGCATGCGACCTAAAATTGTATTTTGAATTCTGGTTACTTGACCACTACCATTACAAGTGCTACAAGTTTTATAAGTAACTCCTGGCGCTTGCTTTTTACGCTTTACCTTTACTTTCTTATCAACTCCATTTGCAGCTTCTTCCAGCGTTAGGGAAACTCTTATACGTAGATCTTTACCTTTTACACGACGCTGTCCACCACGACTACCGCCGAATCCTCCAAAACCTGAGAAACCGCCGCCACCGCCGCCAAAAATATCACCGAACTGACTGAAAATATCATCCATATCAAAACCGCCAGCGCCGCCACCAAAACCGCCTGCACCACCAGAAGTGTATGCTTGATGCCCTAATTGATCATATCGTGCCTTTTTTTGTGGATCGCTTAATGTTTCATAAGCCTCTGCTGCTTTCTTAAAGTTCTCTTCAGCAGCTGCGTCACCTGGATTTTTATCAGGATGGTACTGAATCGCCTTTTTTCTGTAGGCTTTTTTAATTTCAGCAGCGGTTGCTCCTTTATTTACGTCTAGTATATCATAAAAATCTGCCATAATTATTGTCCTATTACTACTTTAGGAAAGCGTATTATTTTGTCTCCTAGCTTGTATCCTTTTTCTATCACGTCTACTATCTTACCCTTCATATCATCACTAGGTGCTGGTATTTGAGTGATCGCTTCATGAATATCTGCATTGAAGGTATCTCCTGCTCTTACGTCAAATTCTTCCAGCCCTTTGCTTTTTAATGTTGTTCGTAATTTTCCAGAGATAAGCTTCACTCCAGTAATGAGTTGCTCGTCTTCAGACTTATTGATTTCTACCATTGCTCTGTCAAAATCATCTAAAACTGGCAACATGTCTTTTAAAACTCCTTCACCTGCTGTTTTAAAAAGCTCTATACGTTCCTTTGCGGTACGTTTCTTAAAATTTTCAAATTCAGCAAAGAGTCGCATGAATTTGTCTTTTTCTGTCTTAACTTGTTCCTCAAGAATCTCTACTTCTGAGCGCTCTTCTTGCTTCTCTTCAGTCTCTTGCTCCATTACTTCTGGAGCGTCTTGCTCTTTCAGGTCTTTTTCTTTCTTATCCTTTGCCATTTTCTGACGGTATCTTTTAAATATATTCAACATGTATTATCAAGGTGTTAGTGGGAATTCCGCTTTCGCGAAAGCGAGATAAATTCAAACTTTTCACACCTTCCTACGCGCGATATGGCAAAAGTGCTGCCATTAAACATTGTGTGTCAAAATGTCACAAGAATTTATTAATATAGATTTAACTTAAACATTTGTACATACATGTAATTTTGTAGCTCAAATAAATCAAATATCAAAACGATGAACAAGAATTTTTTAAAAGTTACAGGAATGGCAGCGGTAATCGCTTTTACAGTTGCTTGTAAAGAAAACCAAAATGAAGTAGATGCTAGTGCTGAAGAAGAAGTTGCTGTTGCAACTGTTGAAGCAGTTACTTATACTGTAGACACTGAGGCATCTAACATTGCATGGGTAGGATCTAAGCCTACTGAAGATCACACAGGAAATATTTCTTTATCTAGTGGTATGGTAAAAGTAAATGGTGAAGAACTAGAGAGTGGTGAATTTACTATAGACATGAACTCTATTGAGGTAACTGATCTTGAAGGTGATAAAGCGGCAAGTTTAAAAGCGCACCTTACTGGTGAGCGTGAAGGTACTTCTTCTGACTTTTTTAATACTGCAAAATATCCTACAGCAAAATTTGTTGTAACTGGTCTTAATACAGTAGGCGAGAAAACAATGCTTGAAGGAAATCTTACTTTAAAAGATGTAACTAAAAATGTTTCTTTTCCTGTAGGTGTAAAATATGATGGTGATAAGATGATGTTAAATAGTGAAGAGTTTACTATCGACAGAACAGACTGGGGAATTAAGTACGGTTCTTCTAGCCTAGCTGATGTTGTTGCTGACAAAGCTATCTCTGATGATATCAAATTAACGATCAACCTAGTTGCTACGAAGTAATTAGAATTTGATTCAATTTTTAAAAAGTCCTGTGTTCGTTGAACACAGGACTTTTTTTATGTGCACAAATCAAATAGTTGACTTTCTTTTCAATAAATTATCTTATTAATTTTTAAAGCAATTCTATTATTATTGTGATTCAATTATAATTACTTCTCGTTTGAAAAATTACTATTTATTACTCTTAATTTCTATTTTATTTTCTAATTGCCTTTTTGCTCAGGATTATGAAGAAGTAGCCATAGACTCTATATTAAGTATTCAACTGCCTGTAGATAACTACAATTACATAGAAAATGACAGTCTGGATGGAATCAAAAGGTTTGTCACTCATGGAACTTTTAAGGATATTACGTATTCCGTATATAAAATCACCTCAGAAGAGCTTATTTGTTTAGAAAATAGGCAACAATTACAGGAGCATTACCAAGAGATAAATGACTATTTACTCGATGGAGAAAACCAGCAGCGCGTGAAATACAATTCGGCATTTATTGATAATGGTGTGTATCAAGGCGTGCTGGAATATAATGATATAGATCCCATCGATGAAGTTTTATATAATAATGATTACAGGTTTATTCAAATAAAAGAAACCATGTATCAAATTAGTTTGTTCCAGCCAGCAAAGAGCCTAGATAAATCCATTGCTGATGAATTTTTCAACAGTATTCAAGTTAATGAAGCTTTTACAGGAAACAATCAGTACACTAATTGTGTTGGAGATCTAAATATTTTTAACAAAGACTCTGGAATGCCTAGCGCCTATGATCTAGGTTACATGATGGGTGGATTTATTTGTTTTGCTCTAATTATAGGTCTTGTTATACTCGTTATTGTTCTTATCGTTAGAAAGAACAATAAGAAAAATCAAGAGCAATGGGATAGATATAATGAGTAGTAAATAAGGTTTACCTATTTCAAATACTGAGCAAGCGCACCTTCTAGCTCTGGATACTCAAAATGATATCCTTTTTCCATAATTTTTTCACTACTAGCGTGCTGACTTGCTAGAACTATAGAAGACATCTCTCCTAACATTAATTTCATTACAAATTTTGGAACATTAGGTAAGAAAACTGGTTTTCCTAACACCTTACCTATCGCTTCCATCATAGGACGGTTTCTTACTGGATGTGGTGCCACTCCATTGTAAACACCTTCTAAGGTATGTTTTAAAATATGAATAAAAATTCCTGAAAGATCATCTATTGCTACCCAGCTTTGCCACATTTTACCGTTACCAAATCCAGCACCTGCATAAAATTTAACTGGTTTTGCCATTTGATCTAATGCTCCACCTTTTGCAGAAAGTACGATTCCTATGCGTACGACGGCGTGTTTTAAACCCAAATCTTGAAACTTGGCACCTTCTTTTTCCCAAGCGATACAGACATCTGCAAGGAAATTAGTTGCTGTAGGTGGTATATCGTTTTCTTTTAAAGGCTTTCCATTTTGATCGTCTGGATAAATACCTATGGCACTGGCTGTTACAACATGTTTAACTTTATGCTCGTTTTCTTGTAATAGCTTCATTAACAGTTGCGTGCTATTGATACGGCTGTCCAGAATACGTTTTTTAGCATCGTCTGTCCATCTTTGAAAAACAGTCTCACCGGCAAGATGAATTATGGCATCGACTCCATTGATACATTTTGGGTCTATGGTCATTTCTTTCACATTCCATAAAAACCCTTTGTTGTGCTCTTCATTCTTTATAGCACTTTGTCTAGTGGTCAAATAATGAACTGTATGACCTTGAGAACGTAAATCTTCTGAAATTTTTGAGCCTACTAGACCAGTAGCTCCTGTGATAAGTACAACCATGTAACGAATTTAATTATCAAACGCTTAGAAGCCTATTGTCTTTGGAGTAAATTAACATGAAAACAGGTAAATATCAATGGAGATACTTACCTGCTTTTAAAAAGAATGTGATGGCTAATTCTCTTCTACAATCGCACGGTGATTTCTTTGTCTGAGTCCACAGTGATTTTTGCATCGTCCCATGTAGGAGGACCATAGCTCATAGGGTTATTGCTCATTCCATAAGCTTCAGTAGGCATTCCTTGTTCAGAAAAATCCATCTGGTTATTTCCATTTTTATCGTGCAACACCATCACTGCATAATCTCCTACTGGAACATTTTCAAAAGTTGCAACGGCTACTCCATCTTTAATTTCTATGCTTGCAGATTTTAAAGGTGCCGCTTTCATGAATTGGTTTTGAGTACTTAAAGAGTAAACCATTTTTCCTTGATCATCCTTTGCATTATTAACAGTGACTTTAAGAGTGAATGTTTCTTGTGCATTCATTGCTATAGAAAGAAATAGAACGATGATGGATGTAAATAAAGTTTTCATAATGAGTTATTTAATTTGTTAGACAGGACAAATATGCAACAGCTTTACAGTTCCTAATAATTAGGATGACTCAACTGTTATATTATCAACCTGAATCGTAAAATTTAATCTGTGACAATTAAATGTATCAATATTAATAGAACCCTATAAATCATTATCACTTACTTTGTAATATAAAATTATAGTAATGGTAAAATTCGGAATTATAGGATTAGGTAGGATAGCTCACAAATTTGCTCATGATATAGCCCTAGTCGATGGCTGCACATTGCAGGCCGTAGGTTCTAGAAGTAAGGAAAAAGCAAAGGAGTTTGCCTCGCGCTATAAAGCAGTAAATTATTACGATTCTTATGAACAAGTCGCTACAGATCCAGAAGTAGATGTTATATACATCGCAACGCCACATACATTACATTATGAAAATACTATGATGTGTCTTGATGCTGGTAAGGCAGTTATTTGTGAGAAACCATTTGCCATGAATGCAAATGAAGTAGCGCACATGATTCACACCGCAAAAGAAAAGTCTCTATTTCTTATGGAAGCGCTATGGACTCGATTTGTACCAGCAACTCTTAAGGTTAAGCAGTTAATCGATTCTAAAGCAATAGGAAAGATCACTTCCATTTCATCAAGTTTTGGCTTTGTGGCCGCTCATGATCCTGATAGCCGTTTGAACCGCCATGACCTAGGCGGTGGATCGCTCTTAGATATAGGTATTTACCCTATTTTTATAAGTTTACTACTTTTAGGAGATCCTATTGAAACCCATGCTATAGGAAAATTAAACGCTAGTAAGGTAGACCAGCGATGCTCGATATTAATGAAATTTGAGAATGATGCAATTGCGGCATTAACATCTGATTTTACAACCAAGTTACCTAATGAAACTATTATCTATGGAAGCAATGGAAAGATAAAGATGCATGAACCTTTTCATCATACGAGAATGCTTTCTTTAGAGATTAATGAGCAACCTTCTCAGGTCCTTGAATTACCATTAATAGGTAATGGTTATGCCCACGAGATAGAAGAGGTAGTGTACTGTTTACAAAACAACAAAATAGAAAGTGACCTAATGACTCATCAACTAAGTCGTGATCTTATAAGAAATCTAGATCAAGTTAGATCGTTAATCGGTTTAGAATATGATGTGAATAAATAGCTTCTATTTCAGCATAAAAAATTAAAGGAAATAACACATTTATAATCTAATAGAGGTAATATATTTACCATATGTACAAATATTTCTACTGGCTTATTATTGTGATTCTTGTTACAGCGTGTAATGATCAAGATCAAGAAATTGATCCAGACACTGTATTTAGGTATAATGAACATGCAAATGTTACCAGTCTTGATCCAGCTTTTGCAAAAGATCAACGTAACATTTGGGTTTGCAATCTATTATTTAACGGGCTAGTTAAACTGGATAAAAACTTAGAAGTTGTTCCAGATCTCGCCGCACGCTGGGAAATAGATTCTACAGCTACCGTCTATACGTTCTATTTAAAGGAAGATGTTTATTTTAATGACGCTTTCGCGAAAGCGAGAACCGTAACAGCACAAGATTTTAAATATTCACTGGAGCGATTACTGGATCCTAAAACAGCATCGCCTGGTGCTTCAGTCATGCAAAATGTAAAGTCTATCAAAGCTCTAGGAACGTTAAAGTTAGAGATCACTTTAGACCAACCTTTTCCAGCTTTTTTAGGGTTATTATCGATGAAGTATTGTAGTGTGGTGCCTGATGGCAGCACAAACCTTAGAGAACGACCTATAGGAACTGGGCCTTTTTATTTAAAGCAATGGCAAGAAAATGTAAAAATGGTCTTGCGCAAAAATCCTTATTACTTTGAAAAAGATGAAAACAATATACAATTACCCTATCTAGAGGCTGTCGCGATCACTTTTAAAACAGATAAACAAAGTGAATTCTTAGAATTTGCACAGGGAAACTTAGATTTTATAAACGCCATAGACCCTAGTTACAAAGATGAGTTACTTACTACAGCTGGTACTTTAAAGCTTAAGTATATCAATGATGTGCATCTTAAAAAATCACCATTCTTGAACACAGAGTATTTAGGAATTAAAATAGACAATGAACCACCAGAATTGCAGAGTAAAAAACTTAGGAAGGCGATTAACTATGGATTTGATAGAAACAAAATGATCAAATACCTACGCAATAGCATAGGAACACCAGCTGTGCATGGATTTATACCTAAAGGGCTTCCTGCTGGTGGAGTGGTTAAGGGTTACAGTTATAACCCAGCATTATCTAAAAAGCTAATTGATTCATATAAAGAAGAAAGTGGAGATCTTAAACCTAGTATAACCATAAGTACTGGCGCAAATTATCTAGATTTATGCGAGTTTATCCAGAAAGAGATGCAAAAAATAGGTCTAGAAGTAAAAATAGATGTGATGACACCATCTGCATTACGACAAGCTCGCAAAGAAGGACAGTTAGACATCTTTAGAAGCAGCTGGATAGCAGACTATCCTGATGCTCAAAATTACCTAGCGCTTTTCTACTCAAAAAATTTCTCACCATCCGGATCTAATTATACTCATTTTTCAAATAGTGTCTACGATGAACTGTATGAAAAATCCATAGCCAGTACTAATGCAGGTTTTAGAAAAAATCTGTATGTAAAAATGGATAGCATCATTATAGAAGAGGCACCCATTGTACCCTTGTATTATGATCAAAGTGTACGTTTTATATCTAAAAATGTGATTAATCTGGAGAGCAATGCGGTTAATATGCTAGATCTTACGAGAGTAAAAAAGTCATCTTGAGACTAATATCGATAAGCTTAATAATTACTTAAAATATATCTAAAATATTTTAAAAAGGTCTTGGTAAACTTTATCTTTCCCGATATGGATACCACAATTGTATTATTTGATTTTAACGCAAATGCAAATTTAGAAAACTGGAGTACTGTAAACGATACCGTTATGGGTGGCGTTTCCTCAAGTTCACTAATCATCGATGAAGACGGCCACGCAAATTTTAGCGGTGAAGTCTCATTAGAGAATAATGGAGGATTTGCCTCCATAAGATATGTATGTCCCGATCAAAAGCTGGGCGATGCCACTAAAGCTGTATTAAAAATTAAAGGTGATGGTAATGAATACCAGTTACGTTTTAAAGAAAGTACATCAGACGGTCATTCTTATATAATTCCATTTGCCACTTCAGGAGAATGGGAGACTGTAGAACTAGAACTTGATGAAATGACAGCATCCTTTAGAGGTAGCCAGCTTAACATGGATAATTTTCATCATATGTTTATAGATGAGCTGTCTCTTTTTATAGGGAATAAAGAGGCTTCTTTTAAATTACTGATTGATAAAATCTATGTAGAGTAAGTGTACCTCATAGAATTATATATTGCCATCTTAAAAAAATATACTCCAGACTACACCTATATAAGTGAATGTCTGGATTTTTTAGTTAAACAATATTCTTCCTCTTCAAGACCGTATCACAATTTGCAACATTTGTTATTTATGCTCAATGAGTTAGAACATTGCAGTTACAAACCAGGTAATAGAGATGCTCTTGTATTAAGTATCTATTATCACGATATCATCTACAAAGCAACTAAAAAAGATAACGAAATGCAAAGCGCAATAGTTTTAGAAAAACATCTTTCTAAAACAGACTTTAAACATATCCATCTATGCAGGGAATCTATACTAGCAACTAAAGAGCATAATAAATCAACAAATAGCGATATCAATCTCTTATTAGATCTTGATCTTGCAATTCTAGGTCAAACCCCAGAAATATATACCTCTTATACTCAAAAAGTCAGAAAAGAATATTGCATCTATCCTAACTTCCTTTATAAACCAGCTCGTAGAAAAGCGATGATCTATTTTCTTGAACAAGAACAAATTTTCAAAACAAAGGAGTTCTTTGATAAGTATGAGAATCAAGCTCGTGAAAATATTAAAAATGAGATAGCTAGTTTATCGTAAAAGCTAAGAGCAAACTTACAGCTTAACACTTATCGCAAGTATTATTTGTTCAGGTCTTGTGTCTATTGCAATAGGTCCATTAATATCAATAGCGTCCTCTATTTGCATTATTTCATTAGAGGTAAATCCACGTTCATAACGCACGTCTATACCTATATTACCAAAGTGTGCTGCTACACCTACTTGAGCTCCTACAGTAAACTCTTCCTGGACATCATTAAATTCGACGTCTTCTAATTCTGTGTTCATAATATATTGTAAAGAAGGTCCTGCAAAAATATGTAAAGGCCCCACAAGCTTTGTACCTACTAGTATAGGCAAGTCTAGTTTTTCAATATCAAATTGATCTCCATTATATTCATTACTTAATTGCGTGTATTTTAATTCTGGTCGCAGATAAAGAAACGCAACATCTATCTTATAAAAAACTCCAGCATGAAAGCCTAATTTCTCGTCAGGATTATCAATAATAGTCTGACCATTCTGAGTCAAATCACCGGTAGATCCATAATTTAAACCTGCAGTAATACCAAAACCGCTAGGTGACTGTGCAAAGCCCATTAATCCAGCACATAAAATACTGAGTGATAAAAGTAGGGTACGTAAGTTGCTCTTTTTGAATCCTAAAACGTTTTTCATAACACTGATTATTAGTTTGGTAAGTAAAAATAGGTAAAATATAACATCCCATATTTGAACTTTAACAATAATTTCTGTGTAGTAAAATTAATTCATAAATATATTTGTACCAACAACTAATGTAAATGTAAATGAATATGTCGAGTGATTCTGTAACTGTTCCGCTTTCGCGCAAGCTGATAACCACACTAATAAAAAAAGGAACAGAGGTGCAAGAAGCAATAAGCCTCAAGCTAAAAGATCATGGAATCACTATTCAACAATTTAATGTATTGCGTATTTTAAGAGGACGCAAAGGAGAGCTCGCAAGCCTTCAAGATGTCAGTAAAAATATGATACATGCTAACTCAAATACGACTAGAGTTATCGATAAACTGGTAGATAAAGAATTAGTAAATCGTAAACAATGCCCTACAGATAGAAGACAGATAGAGTTAAGTATTACTGATGAAGGTCTTAAACTTTTAAAAATACTGGATAAAAAAGTGGATGATGTAGAAAGCGCTCTTACTAACGACCTCAATGAGACAGAATTAAATTCTTTAATAGAAGGCTTAAATAAAATATAAAAAATTTACTTATTTAATTGTATATACAATTATCATATAGACAAACCATTTAAATCACGTTATTAATCATTAAATTTTAAATACAACAATTATGAAAACAGTAAACACAACAAAAAGCACAGCAGTATGGACTGGTAAAAAATTTGGAGGAGCACACACTGGAACTATACAGTTACAAGAAGGGAACCTAGACTTTAAAGAAGATAAAATCTCTGGTGGATCTTTTAAAATGAACATGGATAGCCTTGTAGTAACAGATCTGGATGGTGAAATGAAAGAAAAGCTAGAAGGTCATTTAAAGAGTGATGATTTCTTTTCTACAACTTCTTTTCCTACGGCAGACTTAAAAATTACTTCTATCGAGAAAGAAAAAGAAGGCGTTTACAATGCAACCGCAAGTCTTACTATTAAGGAAATTACAAATCCTATAAATTTTCAGTTATTAGAAGCAGGTGATAAGTTAACAGCTACTTTAACTATAGATCGCAGCAAGTATAATGTGAAATATGGCTCTAAGAGTTTTTTCAAAGGACTAGGTGATAATTTTATCTATGATAATTTTGAAGTAAAGGTTACATTAGAACTTGAGCAATAATAGTTTGCAATAAATAATAAAAGCTCTCAAGAATTTCTCTCGAGAGCTTTTTTCTATCTAAGATAGTTTCTTATTATTTAGAAGCTTTTCGCTTAAAGTAAATACCATTATCCCAGTCTTGATGATCGTCTTCTTCATCACTGAAGTGACCAAAATTGTGTTCATTACAATCATGTCCATGACCATAAAAATTTCTTACCTGCACATGGCCTCTAGCTGCGATCATTCTACCGCGCCTATTATATAGAACTTCAAGTCCTCCTACTCTATTCAGTACACCATAAGCATAACCTACATCGAGGTTGCCTACTTTTTTAATCATTCCTAATCTATTATAAAACAAGCGTGTGTTACCTATTTTAACCACTTGACCTCTTCTATTATATCTTACAAACTGTCTACGGTTATTTAATATTGATGTAGAATAAGTGTTGTAGCGTCTTGTAGAGCTTCGTCTGTAATGACTTGATCTTACGTTGCGCTGTGGCATTTCAAACTCTATCCTACCATCAGGAAAAATAGCATAATCAACATTATTATAAGTAAACAGCACTGGTTGTGCATTCCTATAAACAGTAGAATTAATTTTGAAATCATTTGATTCTTTCAGGTCGATTTCTTTTGCCTGAGCAGTGGTCATCATCATCAAACCAGCTGCGATAAAAAGTAACATTCTTTTCATGATTTCTGTTTTTAAATAACGCCTACTCTATAAGGTTTTCGGCTTGCCCTTGTTTATCTGTATTCAAGAGCCGTGCCATTTACGAAAAGTTTTCGTAAATCTATTAGTATGTATTTATAAGTTGCTGATTACATAGGTTTTAATATCGCTTTCGCGAAAGCGGAATAATCATCAGAATATAGCTCCATTTGCTAACTTATGTGTAAAACAAAAGTCTGCAATAACAATTATTACAGACTTCAAACAAAAATTTATGAAATATCTAGTTTGCTACTTCACTGATAAACTTCAAGCGGTACAAGCGTATTTCTTCTTCTTCATAATCACCGTCAAATTCTTCAACCGCAGCATCTATTTTATCAGTTTCTGACTCCAGGAAGTATTCATGCAATTCTTCTTGCTGGTCTTCATCAAGCATCTCGTCTACCCAGTAACCTACATTAAGTCTCGTACCACTATATACAATACTTTCCAGCTCATTAATTAATTGATCCATTTCAAGACCTTTTGCACTGGCCATATCATCAAAGCTTAGCTTGCGATCTATACTAGTGATAAAATATAGTTTATTACCTGATTTTGCTCCAGTACTCTTAATAATCAAGTCGTCCGGTCGCACGATGTCATTTTCTTCCACATATTTAGCTATAAGCTCTACAAAGGATTTACCATATTTTCTAGCTTTTCCTTCTCCTACTCCATGAATATTTGCCATTTCTTCCATAGAAACAGGATACTTAGTAGCCATATCATCCAGTGATGGATCTTGAAAAACCACATAAGGTGGTACGTTCTTTTGGTTAGCTACCTTTTTACGCAGGTCTTTTAGGAACTTTACGAGTTGTGCATCTACCGCACCACCTTTTGATGCAGCTACTATTTGATTAGAGTCATCTCCATAAGTATGGTCATCACTCATCATGAAGGTTTCGCCATTTTTGACAAATTCATGACCTGCATCTAGCACCTTAAGAGTACCGTATGATTCTATGTCTTTACGTATTAATCGAGCGACCAATACCTGGCGCACTAATGCGGTCCAAAATGCCTTTTCTTTATTCTTACCACTTCCAAAGTAATCGTGTTGATCTAACTTGTGACTTGAGATCATCGCATTATTTTTACCCATAAGAATATTTACGATATCCTTAGACTTGTAACGCTCACCAGCGGCATCTATTACTTTAATTAATTTCTTAACTTCTTGTACAGCTTCTTTTTGAGGTTTAGGATTGCGCATATTATCATCCATATCGCCTCCTTCACCAGTAGCTGGGTCAAATTCTTCACCAAAATAGTGCAGGATATACTGTCTGCGACTCATGCTCGTTTCAGAATAACCTACCATTTCTTGCAGTAAGGCATGTCCTATCTCTTGCTCTGCAATAGGTTTTCCTGACATGAACTTTTCTAGTTTTTCTATATCTTTATAAGAATAATAAGCAAGACAGTGTCCTTCTCCTCCATCACGACCAGCGCGACCTGTTTCTTGATAATAGGATTCAATACTTTTAGGAATGTCATGATGTATTACAAAACGTACATCTGGTTTATCAATTCCCATCCCAAAAGCTATCGTTGCCACCACTACATCAGTATCTTCCATCAAAAACATGTCTTGATGCTTTACACGAGTTTTTGCATCCAGACCTGCGTGATAAGGAACTGCTTTAATACCATTAACCTGTAGAACTTGAGCGAGTTCTTCCACTCTTTTTCTTGATAGACAGTATACTATTCCTGACTTTCCCTCATTTTGTTTAATAAAACGAGTAATATCTGCATCTACATTTGCTGTTTTGGGACGTACCTCATAGAACAAGTTAGGTCTATTAAAGGAAGCTTGAAATGTAGTAGCATCAGTAATCCTTAAGTTTTTAAGAATATCTTCTTGAACTTTAGGAGTAGCCGTTGCTGTTAAACCTATAATGGGAATGTCGGACCCTATACGGTCTATAATTTTACGTAAATTTCTATATTCTGGTCTAAAATCATGTCCCCATTCACTAATACAGTGAGCTTCATCAACAGCTAGAAAAGAAATTTTCTGTTGCTTTAAAAAATCTACATACTCCTCTTTAGTTAGTGATTCTGGCGCGACATATAACAACTTAGTAATACCGTTTACTATATCGTCTTTAACTTGCTGCACATCTGTTTTAGACAGTGAGGAGTTCAATACATGCGCTACACCATCATGATCAGAAACACCTCTTATGGCGTCTACCTGATTCTTCATCAAAGCTATAAGTGGAGATACTACTATGGCAGTACCATCTTGCATTAATGCTGGTAACTGGTAGCATAAGGATTTACCACCACCAGTAGGCATGATGACAAAACAATCCTCTTTATTAAGTAACGACGTTATGACTTGTTTTTGTAGACCTCTAAACTGGTCAAATCCAAAATATTTCTTTAGACTTTCTTCTAATCCTATTTGCGTATCTGCCATGCAGCTGGTGCGTTTTGTTTATCTTTGTAAGCTAAATTTACGATATAATTTCTTTATCACAAATTATACCTAAAAGTAATCGTCTTTGGAACAAGAAAATAAAATTTTAGAGGTCGTTAAAAGAACCATTAGAACTGAAGCACAAGCGGTTACAGATCTAGTAAATGGTATAGATATCGCTTTCGCGAAAGCGGTATTGCACATTCACAACTCACAAGGTCGAGTAATTATCACAGGAATAGGTAAAAGCGCTATTATAGCTCAAAAAATAGTGGCGACAATGAACTCCACTGGTACTCCTGCAATTTTTATGCATGCAGCAGATGCGATTCATGGTGATCTAGGGATTGTGCAATCTAATGATGTCGTTATTTGCATCTCTAAAAGCGGTAACACGCCTGAAATTAAAGTTTTAGTGCCACTTATTAAAAACTTTAAAAACAAACTTATTGCTATTACAAGTAACAAGGATTCCTTTCTAGGTAAAGCGGCAGACTATATTTTACATGCCGCTATTCATGAAGAAGCCTGCCCTAATGGTCTTGCTCCTACCACCAGTACAACAGTACAATTAGTAATAGGTGATGCCCTTGCAGTGAGTTTATTAGAATTAAAAGGATTTACAGATCAAGATTTTGCCAAATACCATCCTGGTGGTGCTTTAGGTAAAAAGTTATATTTAAGAGTACAAGACCTAGCCGAAAAAAATAAAAAGCCTGAGGTGCTGGCCACAACCTCATTAAGAGATGTGATTGTCAACATTTCAGAAAACATGCTAGGGATGACCGTAGTGACCGAAGATAATCAAGCAGTAGGTATCATTACTGATGGAGACTTAAGGCGCATGCTTTCAAGCGGTAAAAATATAGATGACTTGCAAGCAACTGATATCATGAGCGGTAATCCTAAGACTATTAAGGCGTCTTCTATGGCTGTAAAAGCAAGAGAAATGATGGAAGAATACAATATATCTCAGCTCATCGCTGTAGATAATGACGGTTACTCTGGTGTAGTGCACATTCATGATTTAATAAGAGAAGGAATTATCTAATTATGGCTCGCAAAAAAGCAGACCCAAATAACATGTCTTTTCTAGACCATGTAGAAGAATTAAGATGGTGCTTAATACGCTCTATAGCAGGCGTTCTAATAGGTGCTGGAATAGCAGCTTTCTTTACAGATTTTATCTTTGACGTCATTATTTTTGGCCCTAAAAGAGGAACCTTTATTACTTACGAATTCTTTTGTGAATTTGGTAACTACTTTGGGGTAGAGAGTGACTTCTGTAATCCAGAATTTAATTTCAAGGTACAGTCTAGAGAAATGTCAGACGAGTTTTCTACGCACATCTGGACATCCATTCTAGTAGGTTTTGTAGTGGCGTTCCCTTGGATTCTATATCAAGTATGGAAATTTATTGCTCCAGGTCTTAAGGCTTCTGAAAAGAAATACAGCGGCGGATTCATCATAATTTGTTCTCTGTTATTTTTCTTAGGTGTCATTTTTGGATACTTTGTAATTGCTCCATTATCCGTGCATTTTATGATGACCTATAATTTGAGTCCAGAAATCTCTACTGAACCTAGTTTATCCAGTTATATAGGATACATAAGGGCTTCTATTCTAGCTTCAGGATTGCTTTTTGAATTACCGGTTATTATTTATTTCTTGACTAAAATAGGTCTAGCAACGCCTGAAGGTTTGAGAAAAAACAGAAAGTTTGCGCTCGTTATAGTTTTAATAGTAGCGGCAGTTATTACACCACCAGATGTAGCAAGTCAGATAATAGTTGCTATACCTGTGTTAATTTTATATGAAGTGAGCATATTCATATCTAAATTTGTCCTTTACAGACAAAAAAAGAGAGAAAAAAAATTAGCTACCCCTTAAAATATGAGTAATCAAGTAGAAGAATTCAATGCGTACCGCGCAAAAATGAATGATGCCATTCTTGAAGATAACAACAAGATCATCAAGCGTATATTCAACCTAGACACAAATGCCTTTACTGCTGGAAAACTAGATAAAAAAACAAAAGAACTATTAGGCCTTGTAGCCAGTACAGTACTAAGGTGCGACGATTGTGTTAAGTACCACCTAGAAGCAAGTCATAAAGAAGGACTTACTAAAGAAGAAGTGGTAGAAGCACTTTCTATAGCAACCCTAGTAGGTGGAACTATTGTTATTCCACACTTGCGCCGTGCATATGAATATTGGGACGCAGTAGAAAAGAATGTTTCTTAAAGGATAGGGACAAGCCTTTACTTATTCTTAGGTAAAATGATAATTTTAAATTTCCTACATTTTGAAAATTAACAAGTAACTTTTAAGATTTGACATGCCAACTATTCGTGTTGGCATTGTCTAAATCCATTCGAGAAGCTTCTTGTTAACTATTTAATTTTATCACATCAATAAGCTAACACGAAGTACTTGAAGTTTAATCAAGAGCTAAATGGCCTAAGAACATAGCTCGTGAAAAATGAAATGAAGCGCAGGAAGAAGCAAAAATCCTTTTATCTTCATAGAATATGAATCAGTTAAGTTTTGGATAAACAGAAATTACAATGTTCAAATCAATGAATATTCTTTTTGCGCCGTAGCAAATAAAATTTTTAGAGCTAGGTTCTCAAGCCTTGATTTTTTTGTTTCGTTTTTTGATCAAGCAAAAAATGAAAATCCAGTAACTTTTAAGATTTGACATGCCAACTATTCGTGTTGGCATCGTCTAAATCCTTTGGAGAAGCTTCGACATAACTATATATTCTAAAATGATTTTATGGTTATAATATTATATAACTTGATAGTTTTAATTAGGAGCATTGTAAATATTCATAAGCTGTTTTACATAACGATCACTACCATAATTGTCAACCACATGAGAAAAGAAACTATGACCATATGATATCCTCTTATCTTTATTATTGATTAATTCCATCATGGCAGCAGCTAGAGCCGCAGGATCTTCTGGTGTCACTACAATGCCATAATCTTTTACAACCTCAGCACAGGCACCTACATCAGTTACTACAGACGGTAGTTTATGCAACCCATATTCTAACAAAGCTACTGGTAAGCCTTCAGACTTTGAAGATAAAACGGCTATATCACATTTATGAAGTATGGCACTTACATCTACTCTGGAACCTAGAAGAAACACATGATTTTGTAGGTTCTTTTCTATTATTAATGTTTTCAGTTTTGCAGAGTAATCATCTTGAAAATCCTGACCACATAAATGAAGCGTCCAGTCTTTATTTTCCTTATGAACTATATCAAAAGCATGAATCAAATTAAAATGATCCTTTTGTTCCCTCAGATTAGCCAGACATATCATGCGTTTGCCTTGAACACCTTTTAAGGGTGAAGAAATATGTGACTTCAGTGGCTTCACAGCAAAATTCTCTAAGTAAGTAACCTTCTTACGTTTTAATTGTTTTACAGCCCAATCGCGTAATAAAGGATTTACACTGATCACGTGATCAAAATTTCTAGAAATGAATCTAATAAATATTAAAGGTCTTTGATCTAATTCGTTTGCTTTACCATAATGATCATGCCATACCAAAAGAGGTTTTTTTCTTAAAAACAAGAATGCAAGAACAGCAATAAATGCTGATGTGCTATGCGCATGCACAACATCTATTTGATGAACACGTATGTAATTATTGAGTTTAAAAATAGCCGCAAGACCTAATTTACCTTTCTTTTCAAGAAAAAGGTACCTCACATTCCTATCAATAGATTCATTAAGCAAGCCTTCTCTTCTTGTAACGCAAATATGAGAATCGTGTCCCGCACCAACTAGCGCATTTGCAATTGTAACTGCCATACGCTCAGCTCCACCAGCTTCTAGACTATCTATGATTTGTAATACCTTCATAGATCAATCGGTTTGCAATAATTCTTGAATAGCTTCTTCAAAATCATCAAGAGTATACTGTCTGGACCATGTTGCTGCGTTTTGCGACAGTTCTTGAAGTAAATTTGGCTTTCTTAAATATG
>NZ_MAAX01000107.1:20603-20945 GCF_002162835.1 Nonlabens dokdonensis | reverse complement strand
TAACAAAGCACCATTAAATGAAGATGGTACTATCGATTATAAACAAGACTTTTTTGGGAAAGAAACCAACTTGACAGTTTCTGGTCAATTAGAAGCTGAGACCTATGCAATGGCATTAGGAAAAGTCTATACTTTTGGACCAACCTTTAGAGCTGAGAACTCTAATACAACACGTCATTTAGCAGAGTTTTGGATGATTGAGCCAGAAGTGGCATTTATGGATTTAGATGGAAACATGGACTTGTCTGAAGATTTCATTAAATCTGTTTTAGAATATGTTTTAGAGCACTGTAAGGATGATTTGGCGTTTTTAGATCAACGTTTTGCTGATGAAGAGAAAAC
>NZ_MAAX01000107.1:0-20481 GCF_002162835.1 Nonlabens dokdonensis | reverse complement strand
ATAAAAAGAAGAAGTTTAAATACCCTATCAATGAATGGGGCGCAGATCTACAGTCAGAGCATGAACGTTATCTAGTAGAAAAGCATTTTGAATGCCCAGTTATACTATTTGATTACCCTGCAAAAATTAAGGCTTTTTACATGCGTCTTAATGATAAGGATGCAAATGGTAATGAAACGGTAAGAGCAATGGATATTCTTTTTCCTGGAATAGGTGAAATCGTAGGTGGTTCACAACGTGAGGAACGTTATGATGTATTGAAAAGTAAAATGGATACTATGGGAATACCAGAAGAGGAATTATGGTGGTATCTAGAAATGCGCAAATTTGGTAGTGTGGTGCATAGTGGTTTTGGTCTTGGATTTGAAAGACTAGTTATGTTTGTAACAGGAATGGGTAATGTAAGAGATGTGATTCCTTATCCACGTACGCCTGGTAATGCGGCATTTTAAGTAAAATTATTAGATTTTAAAATCCCGATTTGTTATTGGCAAATCGGGATTTTTCATGTGATCAAAAAATATTCTTGCCTATTCCAAATAGTAGTGTTTCTTCTTGTAGAACTTCAAACCATTGAGAATGGTTGTTTCTTTACTTAACTTTAGCTTTAATCAATTAGTCTTTTAGTATTTTTACGTAGTTAGAATATAACCAATGCTTAAACAATCACTAAATTTTAAATTATCTCAAAAATTATCTCCTCAGCAAATTCAGTTGATGAAGTTGATTCAATTGCCTACACAAGCATTTGAACAAAGAGTAAAGTCTGAGCTAGAAGAAAACCCTGCGCTGGATGATGGTAAAGAAAGAAGTGACGATGACTTTGATGAGTTTTCTAATCAAGATGATTATGATGACGGTAATGATACTATTGATGCAGATATCAATGTAGATGATTATCTAAGTGATGACGATATTCCTGAATACCGTACTAGAGCAAATAATTATAGTGCAGATGATGATGAAAAAAGCGTTCCTTATGCATCTGGAAAGTCTTTTACACAAACCTTAGTAGATCAACTCAACACAAGACGTTTAAGTGAAGAACATCGCGTGATTGCAGAGTTTCTTGTAGGTAGTATTGATAACAGTGGTTATATAAGAAGATCCTTAGAAGACATAACTGATGATCTTGCTTTTACAATGAATCTATATACTGAAGTAGATGAGGTAGAAAAAGTGCTAGAAGTGGTTCATGAATTAGATCCTGCTGGAGTAGGTGCTCGTAATTTACAAGAGTGTTTATTAATTCAGCTACTACGTAAGCGCAAAACAAAAAGTATAGAGCTAGCAGTAAAGCTTATAAGAGACTCTTTTGACGCTTTTAGTAAAAAACATTATTCTAAGATTATTGCAAAATATGATATCACTGAAGATGAGTTGCGCGACGCAATAGATGATATAGAACACCTTAACCCTAAACCAGGTGGTTCTTATGCTGGTGGAAGTACTAGAGTTGTAGAACAAGTAGTGCCTGATTTTACCATACGTATTAAAGATGGAGAGTTAGAACTTACTCTTAATGGTCGTAATGCGCCAGAACTGCATGTCTCTCGAGATTACTCTAACATGTTAAGAGGTTATAAAGAGGCAAAAGAGAAAACCAAATCTCAAAAGGACGCTGTGATGTTTATTAAACAAAAACTCGATGGCGCAAAGTGGTTTATAGAAGCTATAAAACAAAGACAGGAAACCTTATATGTTACCATGTCTACTATCATGTATTATCAAAAGGATTATTTTCTCACAGGTGATGAGCGCAATTTACGTCCTATGATTCTTAAGGATATTGCAGACAAAATTGATATGGATGTGTCTACCGTTTCTCGCGTTGCAAACTCTAAATATGTGGACACGCCTTATGGGACTAAATTAATTAAGGAATTCTTTTCAGAGTCCATGACAAATTCTGACGGTGAAGAGGTGTCAACTAGAGAGATTAAAAAGATTCTTGAAACAGTAATAGGAGAAGAGAGCAAGAAAAAACCGCTTACAGATCAAAAACTTGCCGATTTACTAAAAGAAAAGGGATATCCTATAGCTCGTAGAACTGTGGCAAAGTATAGAGAGCAATTAGATATTCCTGTAGCGCGTTTGAGAAAGGAAATCTAAGTCATTATGAAGTTGTTTCTTAGGTTATGGAGTTATATAGTAAATCCATTGTTTATTCCTTCTCTTGTCTCCTTATGGTATTTCAACTTTAATTACTACAGCGATCCTGAAAGCGTTAGACTCAAATTATACTTAATTTTAATTTTTACTGCGGCAATTCCTTTGCTTATTTATACCATGCTCAAAATATTAGGTTGGGTAGAAAGTATTCACCTATCCAGAACTAAAGAGCGCATTTTACCATTGTGTATTTATATGGTGCTTTTGATAATGTTACTACGTGGCGCCTTTACAGATGGAATGCATGCGGCCTTGTATTATTTTTTTATAGGTGTACTGATAGCAAGTCTTGTTGCAACGCTTATCACAACATTGCGCTATAAAATCAGCTTGCATCTCATGGCTACTGGAGGCGTTTTAGGTTTTCTGGTCATGTTATCGTTTACTCAAGGAATTAGTTTACTATTACCGCTTGCCATAATGGGAATTGTAAGTGGGCTTACTGCGACATCTAGATTGAGTATGCAGGCTCATAAAGGACATGAACTCATTTTTGGTTTTTCCTTAGGATTGCTCAGCCAGGTTTTAGCCTTTAGTTATTTTGTAAGCTAGTCTTTAATTCCGCTTTCGCGAAAGCGAGAATAGTAAAAACACTTTATAATCGATCCTAGAATTATTGCTTCTAGAGTATGTAGAATTCGATCCCAAATTTGATAGGCTGTAGATTTACTTGTTCAATGTCTGTGAATGCATCTTCATTGAAAAGAGTGCTAAGGTTATACTGTACAAATGCGTTAAAACTGCCATGACCTAAGCTTAAAGTCGCTGCATATTGAAAGCGATTGACTTCAGGAATATTACTTTGAGAAGCGTTTAAGGATTCACTTTTAAAAGTAGCTTTATAATGGTATATATAGGCTAATTTGATACCAGTATATATGCGCCAGAAAGTATATTCTGTGGGCGTAGAAGTGCGCCACCTAAATTGTATGGGCATTTCAATAAGGTTAGTATTAAATCTATTACGGTCTACGTCTATACTGCTATCTAGAATGCGATAAATGCTTTGCTCATTAACATCTTGTCCTATAAAAAGATTTGAATTGTACGTATTTGTTGAGACTCCTAGTCCTACACCTATAGATACATTGCGCCTCTTATTAATAGGCATGTCTCT
Source organism: Nonlabens dokdonensis (assembly GCF_002162835.1). GTDB lineage: Bacteria > Bacteroidota > Bacteroidia > Flavobacteriales > Flavobacteriaceae > Nonlabens > Nonlabens dokdonensis_B. The sequence continues at coordinate 17,192 of NZ_MAAX01000107.1, read as the reverse complement.
TATAAAGCCAGCATGTAAACCACCTGAAAATCCATTTTGAGAAAAAGATTTAGGCTGGTTTGTAATAAGGTTAAAAGATAGTCCTATATAAAACTGATCTTCTCTATATAAAGAATCTACTACGTTAGGAATAGCATTATCTGATGCGTCAGACTTTTGAGCTATACTTAAATGAGCGCATATGCCTAATAATAAAAATAGAAAAAGTGATCTCATTTTGGGTTTCAACTATTATCTAGTAAAGATATGACAATAGACATGGTATTGAAAAGCAACGAGCTTTAATTTAAACGGGCTTTATTCTGTTTTCCTAGGCTCGGCCTCAGATAGATTCCGAGGGAATAATTCTCTGACAGTTTTAATTTGCTGCTCTAGTTTTTGATACTCAGGATGGTCACTTTCTGTTTTTGGCCAGTTATGGAGTCGGTTATTCATTGAGGTGTAAGTTTCATTATAAAGTCTTTGAGCTTCTCGATCTCGAAGCGTAGAGTATGCCTTTACTAGCTCATTAGTGACGGAGATATAGGTTTTATAAGACGCTTGCCTATCATTTACTAGTGATATAATTGCCTTTTTAGGATTTTCTGAAGATGTGGGATCTTTATCTCCTTTGCAATAGGAACAAACATTTCTTGCGTCTGTTGCGCCACCATTATCTAAAAATGACATGGCAGCCTTAGTAAGGTCTTTAAGTTTTATATCTTTTTCATTCGCAAGAATTCTGTTTTCTGAATTAACAATGACTTGGAATATATTTCTTTTATTCTGTCTAGAATCAATTGGCGTATCAATTGGTGGAGGTAATTTACTTGCTATACCGCTATCTACTTCTATAGTGGTTGTTACTAAAAAGAAGATCAATAATAGGAAAGCGATATCTGCCATTGATCCTGCGTTTACTTCGGGAGCATTTCTTTGAGCCATAATTCTAGGTTTAATTTTGAGGCTCAAAAATCTCTTACTATTTATTATATAATAAAAGTAATAGAGGTCTTGAAACATCAAAAGGTTAATTGATAAGTGAACTGAAATTTTAATTTCAACAACCTTGCCATTAATTGCTAAACACCTGTTGCTCTGTAGATTTAAGTAAAATAGAGAGTTGTAAAAATATTATGATAAAAAAAATAGCCGTTCTAAGTAGAACGGCTATTTTAATTATTTAAAAGATTTGTAGTTTAATTTTTTAAATTTCTAAGAGGATCACCTTCAATAGATGTGTAACTGATCTTAAGTGCCATAGCGTCTCTAAGTTCTTGCTTTACATCTGTTAGAATTCCTACTTGAGAATTTTGATCTACCTTTAAAGATACCATCATTTCATCTTTATCATCTTCATCCATTGCATTTCTCTTAGTGTTAACATACGTCTGTACGTCACTTATAGGAGAGATTTTATCACCTAACTGGATCACTTCAGTTACTCCATATTGTTTTGCAAAATTAGGACTAGGCTTACCGATGTAAATAGTTACAACTTTCTTTTTTTCAGCAAGCTTCTCAACTTGATTAGCTTTAGGTAGTTGATTTTCTATCTGAAGCTCATCATCTCTCATTACAGTAGCAACCATAAAGAAAAACAGGAGCATGAATACAATGTCAGGTAAGGATGCAGTATTAACTGCAGGCACCTCAGCATTTTTCTTTTTATTAAATTTAGACATATCTATTCTCTATTTTGAGGTTCAGCTTCAGAAAGATTTCTAGGAAATAATTCTCTAACTTTTTTAATTCTCTCTTCTAATTCTAAATATTCTGGACTTTCCTTTTCTGTAGCTGGCCATTCTGAATATCTATTAGTCATAGATGAAAATGTTTCATTATATAGACGTTTTGCTTCACGATCTCTAAGAGTAGCATAAGCTCTTACTAACTCGTTAGTAACTGCTAGATACATCTTATAAGAAGCTTGTCTATCATTAACTAATGAAATAATTGCCTTTTTAGGATTGTCAGATGATTCTGGATCTTTTGCACCTCTACAATATGTACAAGCATTTCTAGGATCAGTACCACCACCGTTATCTAAAAATGCAATAGCAGCGTTAGTTAAATTTTTAATGTCCATGTCCTCTTCCTCTACTAGAAGTCTATTTTCAGCGTTAACAATAACTTGGAAAATATTCTTCTCCTTAATAGGTGGTGGAGGAGTGTCTTCAGGAAGCGGTGGCGGCAATTTACTTGCAATACCACTATCTACTTCTATCGTGGTTGTTACCAGGAAGAAGATCAATAATAGAAAGGCAATGTCTGCCATCGATCCGGCATTTACTTCTGGTGCAGATCTTCTAGCCATAACTTACTTTTTTAATTGTTTACTTATTCCAGCCCATACAACAGTTGCAACTGCAACAAAAGCTAGTATATAGAACATATATAATGATGTACCTATCAACTTAGAAGTTCCTTTAGAGAGTTCTGAGCCATTGTCTAACTCAATAACTTCACCTCCTTCAACAAATCCTACAGTGTTCAAATCATCAGCGAGCGCATATGAAATAGCAGCAACTAATAATAATAAACCTACAGATATTCCTGATTTTTTCAGAGCATCTGGATTTGTGAATAATCCTTTTAATACAAATAGTACCACTATTAAAACTATAAGTCCTAAAGTAATATATGCTAATATGATCAACGGTGATACGGTAACAGCCTGGCTGCCTTCCGTATTAAGTTCTATAGCTTCATCGCCTATAGCTAGGGTGTAAAAGAAAAACCCCATTGCTATAACGCTCAAAAGAAGAACTAGGTATTTTAATACTTTATGTAAAACCATGATTTGTTTTTATGAGAATTAATTACTTACCGTTCTTGTAATCTACAAGAATATCGATAAGAGTAATAGAAGCATCTTCCATGTCGTTTACAATACTATCTATCTTAGAAACGATGTAGTTGTAAAAGATTTGAAGGATAATAGCAACAATAAGACCAAATACTGTTGTAAGAAGTGCTACTTTAATACCACCTGCTACAAGAGAAGGTTCCATTGTACCTGCTTCTTCAATACTGTTAAATGACCCAATCATACCAATTACCGTACCCATAAATCCAAGCATCGGTGCAAGAGCGATAAATAAAGATACCCAAGATACATTCTTTTCTAATTGTCCCATTTGTACTCCTCCGTAAGCAACAACCGCTTTTTCTGCAGCTTCGATGCTTTCGTCAGCTCTGTCAAGTCCTTGGTAATAGATAGAAGCTACAGGTCCTTTTGTGTTACGACATACATCTTTTGCAGCTTCAATACCACCACTTTGAAGTGCTTGCTCCACGTTTGCAGCAAGTTTCTTAGAATTTGTAGTAGAAAGGTTTAAATAAATGATTCTTTCAATTGCTACAGCTAGTCCTAAAATAAGACATACTAATACAATTGCCATGAATCCAGGTCCTCCATCAATAAAGTTTTTCTTTAAAACTTGGTGGAAAGACTCCGTTTTAATTACTTCTGGAGCTTCTTGAATTAATGCTGAAGCTGAAGCTACACCAGTAACACCTATTGTCATGGCTGCCGTGAATAAAATTGAAAGTGATCGTTTCATTTGACTTATTTGATTTATTGAATTTTCAAGTTAAGGGGTAAATATATAATTTATTGAGCAAAAATATCATAAGATTTCTTAATGTATGATTAAAATTTCAGCAAGAGAGCTGTATTTTATCGACTAAAGACTGTTGTAGGGTATAGAAACCCTAAGGCACTCAGTTTTTTAGTATGTTTATAATCTAATTGTTACCTATTTGTTAACAATTGTTTCTTTTGAATAAAAAAAGCTTCTCAACCGTAGTCAGAAGCTTATTTTGTACCTCAGGCCGGAATCGAACCGGCACGCCGTGAAGCATTGGATTTTGAATCCAACGTGTCTACCAATTCCACCACTGAGGCAATTGGAAATGCAAAAGTAATAAATAAAATTACTTAAAAGAGTCAATTCGTCTTATATTTAAGCGTAGGTGTTTAAAATAATAAGTACCTTTGCAGCCTTAAAATCAGAACCAGAAGGTTTTAAATTATGAGCTACGCTATAGAAGATGCTAAATTATTTGGTTGCCGTCAAAGTATGACGCTTGCCGCCTCCATTGCAGAGAAGTATGGAGCAAGTTTAGGTAAAGTAAATTTTTCCACTTTTAGTGATGGAGAGTTTCAGCCATCTTTTGAAGAGTCTATAAGAGGTCGCCGTATCTTTATTATAGGGTCTACACAGCCTAGCAGTGATCACCTAATGGAGATGCTTTTAATGATAGATGCTGCCAAAAGAGCTAGTGCAAGACATATAACTGCGGTCATTCCTTACTTTGGTTGGGCTAGACAAGATCGTAAGGATAAACCTCGTGTTCCTATAGGAGCAAAAATGATTGCTAAGATATTAGAATCTGCAGGAGCTACTCGTATTATTACCATGGATCTTCATGCAGACCAGATTCAGGGATTTTTTGAAAAGCCGGTAGATCATCTATTTGCTAGTGCTTTATTCATTCCTTATTTAAAAAGCTTAAATTTAAGTGACCTTACTATCGCTTCTCCCGACATGGGAGGTTCAAAACGTGCTTATGCCTATGCTAAGACACTAGAAAGTGATGTAGTTGTTTGTTATAAGCAAAGGCAAAAAGCAAACGTGATTTCTCACATGGAGCTTATAGGTGATGTAACAGGTAAAAACGTTGTCCTTGTAGATGACATGGTGGATACCGCAGGAACTTTGACTAAAGCTGCAGATGTTATGATGGAACGTGGAGCAAAAAGTGTTAGAGCTATTTGTACTCACGCTATCCTCTCAGGAAAAGCTTACGAGCGCATCAATAATTCCCAATTACTAGAATTAATCGTTACTGACTCGATACCGTTAAAACAAGAAAGTTCTAAAATTAAGGTTCTTTCATGTGCTTCACTATTTGCAGAGGTGATGCAAAGCGTGCAAAATAACAAATCGATCAGTGAACACTTTATAATGTAATTTCATTAACTAAATATATATAACATGAAATCAATCACGATCTTAGGATCAAAAAGAGAAAGCGTGGGCAAGAAAGCAACAAAAGCCCTACGTAATGCTGGATTGGTTCCTTGCGTAATTTACGGAGGAGACGAGCCTATACACTTTTCAGCAGAAATCAATGCATTTAAAAAGCTTGTTTATACTCCAGATGCGCACACGGTAGTTGTGGACTTAGGAAAAGATGGTACATACAATGCTATCGCTCAAGATATGCAATGGCACCCAGTAAAAGAACTTCTTTTACATGCAGACTTTTATCAAATCTTTGATGATAAAATGGTAACAATGGAAGTTCCTGTTCAACTTACAGGTTCATCAAGAGGTGTACTTAACGGTGGTGTTCTACGTCGTAACAATCGTAAATTAAAAGTAAAAGCATTACCAGCAAACTTGCCTGATTACATTACTATCGATATTACTGATATGAAAATCGGTCATAAAAGATATGTACGTGACTTAAGAGTAGATGAGTATGAAATCATGCATCCAGACTCAGTAGTAGTTGTGATGATCAAAACTTCTCGTACTGCTGTTGTTGAGGACGATGATGATGAAGAGGTAGAAGCAGGAGATGTACCATCTACACAAACTGATGATGTAGCAGCTGTTAAATAATATAACAAGCGCTTAAAATTTATAAAAGCTGCAAGATTTCTTTCTTGCAGCTTTTTTTATTTTTACCATATGCTCCATTGGTTCAAAAAATTATTTTTTAATGATGCGATTATCGCAACTGTTTTAAACGAAGAAGACCCCATGAAAAAGTTCTTGATTGTAGGTTTAGGAAATCCAGGTGAAAAATATTCAGAAACTAGACACAATATAGGATTCAAAATTCTTGATGAAATAGCTAGTGAGAAAGAGGTTAGTTTTGAGACTTTAAAACTAGGTGATGTTGCTAGTGTAAAGCATAAAGGAAAAAGTATAGTCTTACTTAAGCCTAATACTTTTATGAATTTGAGTGGAAAAGCGATTAAGTATTACATGAAACAAGAAAACATCGCTATTGAAAATATTCTTGTGATTACTGATGACTTAAATTTGCCCTTCGGCACCTTACGCATGAAGGCTAAGGGCACTGACGGTGGACATAATGGGTTAAAAGATACACAGCTTACTTTAAATACTCCTAAATATCCACGATTACGATTTGGTATATCTGATGCGTTTTCAAAAGGGCGACAGGTTGATTATGTTCTAGGAGAATGGAATAGTGAGGAGCAAAAATCGCTTCCAGAACGTCTAGATACCGCTGCAAAAATGGCCTTGTCATTTACCCATGCAGGGCTTGCAAACACTATGAATCAGTATAATGGTAAATAGGTGGTAAGCTATTAAGGTTTTTGTTGTTAGTCCGCTTTCGCGAAAGCGAATACTTCAACCTACTCTTTTCCATTAAAAGGTTCATAAAAACCTGAATATCTAATCATATTATTTTAATTTGCACCTTAATACAGAAGATCTAGAATTGAATACCTACTATAATATTGAGGAATATAAGGCTACCAAAAAAGCCGTTGTTACTATAGGAACTTTTGATGGAGTGCATCAAGGGCATCAAAAAATATTAGATCGAGTAGTATCAAGAGCAAAGACTGAAGGACTTACAAGCGTTTTACTAACATTTTTTCCTCATCCTAGAATGGTTTTACAACCAGATCATGATCTTAAATTAATTAATACTATAGAAGAGCGAGTAGAATTAGTTGCAAATCAAGGGGTTGAAAACGTGGTAATCCACCCTTTTTCTAAAGAATTTTCAAGAACAACGGCTTACGATTATGTAAAAAATATCCTTGTGGATCAGCTCAGTGCAAAGGTTGTGGTTATAGGGTATGATCACAGATTTGGTATCAATAGATCAGCTAGTATCGAAGAGTTGAAAGAGTTTGCAGCACTTTTTGATTTTGAGGTGATTGAGATTTCTAAAAAAGAGGTTCAAGAAGTTGCAGTGAGCAGTACAAAAATTAGAAAAACACTGCTGAGTGGTGAAATTGAAAAAACAAATAATTATTTGAATAGAGATTTCAGCATTTCTGGAATTGTCAAGTCAGGTAAAAAGATAGGTCGCACTATAGGATATCCTACTGCAAATTTACACATTGATGAAGTGTACAAGCTTATTCCGGCTGCTGGCGTTTATGTAACCAGTTCCTTTATTAATAATAAACGTGTTTATGGAATGACTAACATCGGGACTAATCCTACTGTTTCTGATGAGGCGCAACAGACTATAGAGACATATTACATTGACTTCAATGAAGACTTGTATAACCGTAAAATGGAATTGTTTTTTCATAAACGTTTGAGAAGCGAGGAGAAATTTAAAGATCTTGAAGACTTAGTAGCTGCAATGAAAAAAGACGAGCAAAAGGCCAGGAGTTATGCACAGCAACCTAGATAAATGGCTTTTTACTCAAGTAGATAATTCTGCTTTAGTTCTTTTTAGAATGTTTTTCGGTTTGCTTATAGCGTGTGAAGCATTTGGTTCTATCGCCTTAGGTGCCGTAAGAAGACTTTTTATCGAGCCTGATTTCACCTTCACTTTTATAGGGTTTGATTTTCTTGAACCGCTGCCAGGTAACTGGATGTACGTTTTATATAGTGTTATGGGATGCGCAGGACTACTAGTTATGGTAGGTTACAAATACCGACTGGCAATGTTGTTTTATGCCATTACTTGGGCATATGTTTACTTGTTACAGAAGAGTAGTTACAATAATCATTGCTATCTCCTCATGTTGCTCAACTTTTTAATGGTGTTGCTGCCTGCAAATAGATCTGCCTCCATAGACGCTCGTTTAAATCCTAGTTTTAGGAAAGAGCACATGTCTCGATGGATTTATATATTCATTGTTGCTTTTTTAGGAATTATATATGCTTATGCAAGTGTAGCAAAGTTTTATCCAGACTGGTTGGACGGCAGTTTTCCTAAATATTTAATGAGCACGCGTGGTAGAAATTTTGATATTTTACAACAAGATTGGGCACATCAAGCCATTCTCTATTTTGGGTTGTTCTTTGATCTATTAATAGTCCCCTTTTTATTGTGGAAAAGAACACGATGGCTGGCTGTCATAGCATCTGTATTCTTTCATATTTTTAATAGTATAGTTTTTCAAATAGGTATTTTCCCTTATTTAGCTTTATCGTTTTTAGTATTCTTCTTCTCTGCTGAAGTTATTCATAAAAGGTTTTTAAGCAAGAAAGCTTTTTATGGAGCTGCTGAAGTTATTATCCCAAAAACGAGGAATCTTATTATATTCTCAGGAACGGCCTTTTTGCTAGTGATGTTACTTTTACCTTTAAGGCATTGGGTCATTGAGGATGATGTATTATGGACGGAAGAAGGACATAGACTAAGCTGGCGCATGATGCTGCGTAGTAGATCAGGAAAAGGTGCCATTTATGTTGTAGAGAAGGATACTGGTAAAAAGACTCCAGTATCATTAAAAAAGTATTTGAGTTTTAAGCAAGAGCGATCGGTACTTTCAAAGCCAGATTTTGTATGGCAGTTTGCTCAAAAGTTAGAAAAAATTTATGCTGAGCAAGGCAAGGAGATTGAAGTGTATGCTGATTTGAAAGTGTCTATTAATGGACGGCCTTTTTATCAGTTAACAGATCCTAAAGTAGATCTTGCGGCTGAAGAATGGAGCCATGTCAAACACCATTCTTGGATCATACCTTCTCAATTAGATAAAGAAAAGTAAAGACTAGAAAACTAAGTTGTACTTGCTATCGTTATGTAAACGATAATCGCTAATTTTACCCCTTATATATTTAAATCAGATCACATGCTACAAATAGCAGAAATACGTGAAAACAAAGACGTTTTTGCAAAAGCATTGCAAAAAAGAAACATTGATGCGCTTCCTTTATTAGAGAACGCGATAAAGGTAGATGAACAACGTCGCAGCATTCAAGGACAACTTGATGAAACTCTAGCTAAGTCTAACAAACTTTCTAAAGAGATAGGAGAGCTGTATAAATCTGGAAAAGCTGCTGAGGCAAATGAACTTAAAAAGCAAACTGCTGATTTAAAAGAGTCTTCAAAACAATTAGGCGATCAATTAAATGAAGCAGTAGTAAAATTACAAACACTTTTATACGAGATACCTAATATTCCGCAGGAAAGTGTTCCAGCTGGAAATACTGATGAAGATAATGAAGTAGTTTCTCAACATGGAGAAATACCAGTACTTCACGAAGGAGCAAAACCACACTGGGAACTGGTTAAAGACTATGATATTATAGACTTTGAGTTGGGTAATAAAATTACAGGTGCCGGTTTCCCAGTTTATAAAAACAAAGGAGCACGATTACAACGTGCTTTGATTAATTATTTTCTAGACAAAAATACCGAAGCTGGATATGATGAAATGCAAGTACCGCATTTAGTCAATGAAGCAAGCGGTTATGGAACTGGTCAGTTACCAGATAAGGAAGGACAGATGTACCATGTAGGCGTGGATGATCTTTATTTAATCCCAACAGGAGAGGTTCCTATTACGAATATCTATAGAGATACAATTTTAGAAGCCAAAGACTTTCCTATTACCATGACTGGTTATACACCATGCTTTAGACGTGAGGCTGGTAGTTATGGAAGTGATGTAAGAGGTCTTAATAGATTGCACCAGTTTGATAAAGTAGAAATTTTACGCATTGAGCATCCTGATAAAAGTGATGGAGCTCTTGACGCTATGGTGGTTCATGTAAAAGGTATTCTTGAAGAGTTAGAATTACCATATCGTATTTTAAGGCTTTGTGGTGGCGATTTAGGATTTACCTCTACATTAACTTATGATTTTGAAGTTTACAGTACCGCTCAAGAAAAATGGTTAGAAGTAAGCAGTGTTTCTAATTTTAAGACTTTTCAGGCAAATAGATTAAAATTGCGTTACCGCGCAGAAAAAGGAACAGAACTTGCCCATACTTTGAATGGAAGTGCTTTAGCTTTACCTCGTATTTTAGCTAGTATCCTAGAGAATTATCAAACTACTGATGGTATTAAAATTCCTAAAGTTTTAATTCCGTATTGTGGATTTGATACGATAGATTAACTTTAAAGATTATGCGTTGTATTCTTCTTATCATATTCTGCATTACTTGTTTCTTGAGCTATTCTCAAGATTCAAAACTGGCAGAAAACTATATGGATCAAGGAGAATACAATAAAGCTTTAAGTATATATAAAAAAATATACGAGCAAAACCGTAGCAACCCTAGAACCATATATAATATAATTGAGGTGTATCAACAGCTTGAACGCTATGATAGTGCAGACTCATTAATCGATATTGCTCAAAGGATTTCACCGCGTAATAAGCAATTTATCATTGAAAAAGGATACAATGCTACATTACAAGGCAAGGATAGTTTAGCTACATTATATTATGACGCCGCAATTAAGGTGATAGATTCTATGCCTAATTTAACCTATCAGATTGCGAGAAGATTTGAAGAACGCAACGAGCTGGATGAGGCAATTGAAGCATTTGAAAAAGGAATGGCTATCAATGAAAAGCTCAACTATAATTACCAGCTGGCTAGACTTTATGGAGAACAAGGTGATCTAGAAAAAATGTTTGATGCAAACATTAAACTTATAGAGCAAAACGCAGCTTATCGTCCTCGTGCTCAGGCTTTATTTTCTCAATATGTTACCGATGATGCAGAGAATGAAGGGAACCAACTCTTAAGAAAAGTCCTCTTATTGAGATTGCGTGGTAATCCTGATCCTGTTTACAACCAGTTATTATCGTGGCTATTTGTGCAACAAAAGGATTTTAAAAAAGCCTTTATTCAGGAAAAAGCTATTTACAAGCGAGAAGAAACTAATATGAACAATATTCAGGATCTTGTAGAAACCGCTATTGATGAAAATGATCTAGAAGCTGCAGATGAGATACTAGATTATATGATTGAAGAAACGCAATCTATTAACGTGAGATATCTAGCGCAGGTATTGAAAATAAGATTAAAGGCAAACGCTGCTGCAGCCAGTGAATATGAGTTTATCAATCAAGAATATGAGAAACTTCTTGCTACCTATGGAGCAGAAAAGGAAACCTTTAGGTTACAATTAGATTATGCCAATTTTCTAGCCTTTAAAAATAACAATGCAGCAAAAGCGAGTGATCTACTCACACAATTAGAGAAAACTAACCTAAGTAAGTTTCAAAAGGCAGATGTAAAAATGTTGCTGGCAGACATACTTGTTTTACAAGAACAATTTAACCGTGCTCTGATTTTCTATAGTCAGATTCAGAATGATCTTCCTAACGATTTGCGTTCCCAAGAATCGCAGTTTAAAGTGGCTCGCACGAGTTATTATCAAGGCGATTTTCCTTGGAGCCTCACTCAACTTAAAGTTTTACGCAGTGCAGCTAGTAAATTAATAGCAAACGATGCTATGGAACTTAGTCTGGTAATTGCAGATCACTCTTTGGAAGATACGACCTTTGTTGCTTTGAAAGCTTTCGCGAAAGCGGAATTAAAACAATATCAAAATAAAAGAGCAGAAGCTATTACACTTTATGATAGATTGTTACTAGATCATAAAGGAGATCCCATAGAAGATGAAGCTTTGTTAAATCAGGCTAAATTATATGAAATAGAAGGTAACTTTGAAAAGGCTAGAGATAATTATCAAACTATAATTGATAACTACAGTGATGGTATTCTAGCTGATGATGCACACTATAGATTAGGATTACTGTATCAAGAGCAACTAGCAGATCCTGACAAAGCTAAAGCCTTATTTGAAAAAGTCATCTTCTCTTATGCAGATAGTATTCATTTTGTCGATGCTCGTAGACGCTACCGTAGATTACGAGGAGACAATAATGAGAAGGCTTTTTAATTTTAATAAAAGAAAGATTAATGATTATTTACAATGTAACTTGTAATATGCACGCTTCCATTGAGGCAGAATGGGTACCGTGGATAAGAGAACATATTGCAAAAGTTTTAGGAACTGGACTTTTTATGGATGCACGATTTACTAGAGTTCTAGTAGAAGATCAAGATGGTCACAGCACCTTTTCAATTCAGTATAAAGCGCATAGCAAAGAGGCACTTATAGACTACTATGAAAATCATGCTCCAGAGCTACGTAAGGAAGGCGTAGAAAAATTTGGTGATCAAGTTTTATCTTTTAGAACTGAACTAGAGCTCATTGATGAGTATAATGTAAGACGTAAATAGCACTAATAATTCTACACCATAGATAACTTTAAATATTGGCAAAATATAAACCTAAATACCACTCCCAAGATAAAGGTGTTACAGCAAAGAAACACTTAGGACAGCATTTCTTAAAAGACGATACTGTCGCCATACGCATTGCAGACTGTTTAAGTTATAAAGGCTACTATCAAGTACTTGAGATAGGTCCTGGAACTGGAGTTCTTACTAAACATGTCATTAGAAAAGATATTAAGGTAACGGCTTTGGAATTAGATAGTGAATCCGTGATTTACTTAAAACATAGTTTTCCGATTGAACACGCTAAAATTGTAAACGAGAACACTTTTCAAGTCATAGAAGCAGATTTTCTAAAAAAAGATTTGAAAGAGATCTATGGCGATGGCTCTTTTGCGATTATAGGTAACTTTCCTTATAACATAAGTACTCAAATAGTTTTTAAGACAATTGAGAATAGAGATCAGATACCAGAATTTGGTGGTATGTTTCAAAAGGAAGTTGCAAAACGTATTTGTGCGCCACACGGTTCAAAAACCTATGGAATATTATCTGTGCTGGCACAAGCTTATTATCATGCTGATTATTTATTTACTGTTGGTCCAGAAGTGTTTAATCCACCGCCTAAGGTAGATAGTGGGGTTTTAATTTTAACTCGCAAAGCAGATTACGATGCGTTACCATGTTCGTATTCAAAATTGCGCCAAGTGGTAAAACTAGCTTTTCAACAAAGACGTAAAACGCTTAGAAACTCATTAAAGACGATGAATCTACCGGACCAGATGAGGGAAAAAGAGATTTTTAATTTACGTCCCGAGCAAATAAGCGTTGAGATGTTTGTGGGATTAGTTCAAGAAATCGAACAATACGTATAAGCCAACATATTTGAAATCTACATATCAATATAAACAAGTACAATACTTACAGTTGTGTTGTGGTATTGGTTTTGTTTAACTTTGTATATAAATTTAAAAAAAAGAAATCATGGCACTAGAAATAACAGATGCAAACTTTGAAGAAACAGTATTAAATAGCGATAAACCAGTATTGGTTGACTTTTGGGCAGCATGGTGTGGACCTTGCCGCATGGTAGGACCTATCATTGATGAAGTTTCTACTGAATATGCTGACAAAGCAGTAGTAGGTAAAATGGACGTTGACGCAAATCAAGAATTTGCAGCAAAATACGGAGTCCGTAACATCCCAACTGTTCTTGTATTTCAAAACGGTGAAGTAGTAGGTCGTCAGGTAGGAGTAGCTCCTAAGAACGCGTACACAGAAGCATTAGACGCATTATTATAGAAGATATTAAATTATCAATAAGGCCTATTCTAGATTTTTAGAATAGGCTTTTTTTATGTTTACAAATTGCTCTTGTCAGATCAATAAATCATCTTATTTTAATTAGGTTATTAACACAGTCCTTGTGCGTTCTTCGTTTATAAAACTTTAACCTATTGTACTTGATTTTTAAGAAAGAACTAGCAATGCTATGTGGTACAATTAAGTACATTGAAAATAAAAACCATGAAGACCATTGTACTTAAAAGTCGTCCAAAAGGAACACCTACTTTAGAAAATTTTGAATTTATAGAAGTCGATAAACCGCAACCTAAAGATGGAGAGGTTTTATTGAAGGCTAGATATGTTTCTGTAGACCCATATTTAAGAGGTAGAATGCGTGATGAGAAGTCGTACATTGAACCTTTTAAACTCAATGAGCCAGTCTCTTCGGCAATCGTTGCTGAAGTTGTGGAGACTAAACATAAAGAATTTGAAAAAGGAGATTTCCTTACCGGCATGCTGGAATGGAAAGAATTTCAAACTTCGGATGCAAAAAACTTGAGAAAAGTTGATGGTAGCAAAGTACCTCTTAGTGCTTATCTAGGTGTGTTGGGAATGACAGGTCTTACCGCTTATTTTGGACTTATGGACATAGGTAATCCTCAAGAAGGAGAGACCTTACTGGTTTCTGGAGCAGCTGGTGCGGTAGGTTCTATCGTAGGTCAGATCGGTAAAATCAAAGGTTTAAAAGTAGTAGGAATTGCTGGTAGCGATGAAAAAATAAATTTGATCCAAGAGAAATTTAATTTTGATGAAGGTATCAATTATAGTAAAACTGACGACATGACCGCTGCGATTAAAGAGCTAGCACCAGATGGAGTCGATGTTTATTTTGATAATGTAGGAAGTTATACGCTGGACGCTGCTATGAATAATATCAATCGTTTTGGTAGAGTTATAAATTGTGGAGCGATCTCATTATATAATGAGACAGAAAAGCCTACTGGTCCACGTTTAGAAACTACAATCGTGAAAAAGAGTATTAAAATGCAAGGATTTATCGTTAGAAATTATGAGAGTCGCTTTAAAGAAGGAATACAGCAGTTATCACAATGGTTGGCTTCTGGTGAGTTGACGCACGAAGAAACTATAGTTGACGGTTTTGATCAAATTCCTAAAGCTTTCATTGATCTCTTCGACGGGAAAAATACTGGTAAAATGGTAGTTAAGATATAAAAGGTGCTTTTAAACTGCATCATATTTAGAATTCCGCTTTCGCGAAAGCGGGATTTTTTCATGCTATAGATTTGTAAGATGATCCTTATTTAAGGTTCTATCATGGTACCTAAATTTTACTATCTTCACATCATGGATGTACAAAAAGAACTTAATAAAACCTCTGGATTCAAAAATCTTCAATTGCTCGCCAGTCAAGTAGTAGAAGGTTATATAAGTGGAATGCATAAGTCACCTTTTCATGGTTTTAGTGCAGAGTTTGCAGAGCATAAGAATTACAATGCAGGGGAAAGTACACGCCATATAGACTGGAAACTATACGCCAAAACGGATAAATTATATACGAAGCGTTATGATGAGGAAACTAACTTGCGATGTCATTTAATCATAGATAATAGTCCGTCTATGCATTATCCTATTACCAAGAAGCAGGAGCTAGGGTCACTTAATAAAATAGGCTTTACAGCACTGGCAGCTGCTAGTGTCATGAATTTACTTAAAAAGCAACGAGATGCTGTGGGGTTGAGTGTGTATTCTAACAGCTACGACTATTACGCGCCTGAGAAAGGAAGTGATAGGCATCATAACATGCTCCTAGACCAGTTGAATAAAATATCTAGTGAACAGCCAGTTGGTCAGACTACAGATACGTACAAATACTTGCATGAAATTGCAGAAAATATTAAAAGGCGATCATTGATATTTTTATTTACAGATATGTTTCAAAGCGATAGGCATGAAGATGAGCTATTTGAAGCTTTACGTCATTTAAAATACAATAAACACGATGTAGTACTCTTTCATACTTACGACAGTGCTACCGAAGTGAATTTCAACTTCCCTAACAAGCCTACTCGATTTACTGATGTAGAAACTGGTGAATTTATCAATCTCTATGCAGATAATATTAGAGAAGATTATCAAAAGGCTATTAAAGACTATTTTGAAAAATTGAGAGTAAGATGTGGACAAAATAGAATCAAGTACATGCCGGTTGATGTTCAAAAAAGCTTTGATGTTGTAATGACTACTTTCTTACTAGAACGCCAGTTGTTCAAATAAAAAAGCTCGAACTATTCAAGTTCGAGCTTTAGAAAATGATTTGTTATTCTAGTTATCGTCTGTCTTTACTTTGTCTACATTACCATCCTCGTCGTACTTGATCTTACTTTCTGATCCATCCTCATTTTCAATTTTTACCTTGTCGTCCTTTGTTTTTATTTCATCGGCGTTTTTGATCATCTCGTTTGCAGTTTCTTCAGGTGTTTTTTCATCTCTACAACTTGTAAAAGCGATAAAGCAAATGCATAATACAAATAAGGTTTTCAATAATTTTTTCATGATACAGTGTGTTTTAATTTTAATACGATTATTTCCTGCTCTAAAGATAAAAGGAAAAGCCTATCCGAAGATAGGCTTTTAGTAACCGTTTGAATTATGAAAAGAGTAATGGTTACTACAAAGTAACTATCAATTCATTAGGGATTCATTGACGTTTCTCTTTGATTATACAATTTTAAATTTATCATTAAACAAATCAAAAATTGCATTAAGTTATGATGCACTATTAGATAAAGTACTTATATTATAGATATCTAACTTTTAATCAACTTTTCAACTTGCATGTTATCACCATTCCATAGTTGAACAAAGTAAATTCCTTGAGTAAGCTCTGTAATCTCATAATTATCTTTTGATCGATTAAAACTTTTAACTAGTTGACCAGATATGTTATAAATCTTTACTGATTCAACTTCTTTAGATAATCTAAAAGATGATGTAGCTGGATTAGGAAATAGTCTTATCATTTGACTTTGATATCCTGCTTCTTCATTACTAAGAGGATCATTAAGTTGTTGTGTCGTAAAAACTTTATACTCTCCAGGTTGTAAGTTGATAGGTGCCGTTGTATTAGTAACGTTCATCACACTATTATTATTAAAATAATCATACCATGTTCCTGTCTGGGAGAAGTTAGGGTTTACATTTTGTGCTGTTACATCAAAATTTGCTACTACCACAGCATCAAACTGTGGTCCATCTAGATTAATTCTTTTAACTAAACCACTTAGATCAAGATTATTGTTAGTATTATTAAACGTTTCTGGATACAACGTTTTAAAATTAATCATGGTAGCTGTAATGTCATAAAGATCTAATCTATTTGCATCAGTATCATATCCTAATGTCCATGGAATAGGCTTGCGACCAGTGCGTCCATTTTGATCAATGTCGATTTCATAACCTAGTTCACCAAATTGCCATATCATCTTAGGTCCAGGAATACTGTAAAGAATTGCAGCGATAGCTTCTTGTCTATCTAGGGCAACAGCTAGATCTCTTACGTTATGAGATGCATTAGAACTATTACCAAATTGCAAGTTCTTATACATTAAACGCTGCTCATCATGACTCTCTGCATAAGCAACCAGATGTTGATCATTAAATCCTCTTGAAGTAAAGTAT
>NZ_MAAX01000130.1:20847-21085 GCF_002162835.1 Nonlabens dokdonensis | reverse complement strand
CAAACACCTCCCTTCTGCCTCCTTTAGCGAAACATCGTTAGCTACATATCAGGACAGAGATCGTCTCAACATACTTTCAGCTCATGCCAGAAAATTCACAATCGATAGGTCACCTTCGTATTATTCGATGATATGAACAGAATTATTCAAATTTACGGCCTATTGCAGATAGGCTACAAGAAGCATGCTACTCTATAATAAGTAGAGTTTTCTCCCAGCTGGGAGCCTCCACTGCAAA
>NZ_MAAX01000130.1:0-20826 GCF_002162835.1 Nonlabens dokdonensis | reverse complement strand
TTTTATTGAAATATCAATGTCTTATATACCTGCCGATAGTAAGTTAGAATTTCTCGCTCATTTGACGCCACTTGTCCCTTTAGTAGAGTTTTTTATTGCATCCATGATTCTATTAGGTATTTATACTAGATCTAGCTTAATAGGCGCCATTGCTCTAGGTATCTTCTTTACATTTTTATTTCATTATTTTGGAGATGTAGAAACAGCTCTCACGCATAGCTATACATTAATATTAAAGGTAGGTTTATTTTATACCCTTTATTACAATAAATTTTCAGCAGATTATTTTAATGTATACAACGCCTCTAGGATTAAAGAAGAACAATTGAAATTACAAAGATCCAAAAGAATAAAACAACAAGTTAGGGAATCACTTCAAGGTCTGTAACTGGTATTTCAAGCCCTAGAAGAGCACGCTTTCGCGAAAGCGGAAACCCACCAGCTGTCATTTGCCAGTCGCTCCATTTAGCCTCAATGCCGTCTAATGGAATAATTTGCACCCACATTTTAAATGCGATAGGTAGGTAATTTTCATCTACTTCCCATAAATAAGAATCACCAGGAGTGGAGCCGCCAGAAGTGTAAGTAACTAGAAGTTTTTGCTTCCCATCTTCTTCAATTATCTCTCTGGTAGTTCCGGTATCCATAATCTTATGTGGTGCTATTACCCAAAAACTATCATTATTAAAGTTTTGAGCTGCATAGGCAACTAGCTCATCTCGTTCTTCTCCTCTTTCTAGACGTACTCCATTTTTAAATGCAATGCTAATTTCAGGATATTGAGTCTGATACGATACTCGATTGTTGTCCCAAAAAACGTCTACCATGTTTTGTTGCAGTTTCCACTCATAGCGATTAACACCTCTAAAAGTCCAGTGAATTTCTTGCGCCTCAGTAAATTCTTTATGATGGATGGCGTCCAGTATCTTGAAAGCCAAATCATCTGCTGGTTTTCCTGAAGTTCCTTGAGGAATGTCATCGTTATAAATAAGTTTTAAGATTAAAAAGGCTGCCAAAAGAAAGCCCAGAAGTCCCAAAAATAATTTTAATAAAAAACGAAATATCTTTTTCAATGTGATAGAATTTTATGAATTTAGGCAAAGATATAAGAGATCAATAAACGTTAATTAAGAATATGAAAATATTAGGAATAGGATCAAGAATAAATCATCCAGATTATGGGTTTGGAGTAGTAACTAATGTCACTGCAAAGATGTATTGGGTTACTTTTCAAAAAGACGGGCTAGAAACGATACCGCTTGATGAGGATTTTGAAGTAATAGAAGCGTGTGATGATGATGTAGATACGGTAAGTTTCTATGATGTGGAAAAATCTCTACGTGAAATTCTAGAACGCTTTAGTGATGTGACACAAGTCGTTGCCCTCGCAGAGAAATATAAAAATGGAACCATGATCCTAAGACCAGCAGACTCTAATCTAGCTGAAAAAGAAATCCCTATCAATACCTTCTGGCATAAAATAGTCATGTTGCGAGACCGCTTGAGAGTAATGGAGCAAAAAATAAATAGTTCTAAAGATCTAGATGATCAACTTAAAATAGATCTACAACAGTACATTACACGTATTTATGGCAGTCTGACAACTTTTAATGTGCTATTTGCAAGTAAAGACCAGCAGTTTAAAGGAAGCGGTAAATAGGATCTAAACTATAGTGACGGCTTTAAAAACCTTCATTTTGTGCTATACGCACCTTTTGAAAAAGATTTGAGCTGTAAACAAAATCAGTTACCGCTTCATTATCGGTTTTAAATATATCCTTATTGGTGCCTTTCCAGGCAAGTTTACCGTCTTTTAAGAAAACGATAGATTCACCTATTTCCATAACCGAGTTCATATCATGTGATATTATAACCGTGGTTATGTTACGCTCGTGTGTGATTTCTTGAATAAGATTATCAATTACTGTGGCCGTTTTTGGATCAAGACCAGAGTTAGGTTCATCACAAAAAAGAAATCTAGGGTTGTTTGCAATAGCACGTGCGAGCGCCACACGCTTTTGCTGCCCACCAGATATTTCACTAGGCATTTTTTTATTCAAGTTAACCAGATTGACACGTTCGAGAATTTCGTTTGCACGTTCACGTCTTTCTTTCTTCTTCATTCTATTAAACATACGTAGTGGAAACATAATATTCTCTTCTACGTTCAAAGAATCAAATAATGCACTGTGTTGAAATAGCATACCCATTTCAGTGCGCAGTCTACTTTTTTCTTCAATTTCCATCTCGTTTAAAGCCACTCCGTCATAAACGATTTCTCCATCATCAGGAACAAAAAGTCCTAACATGTTCTTTAAAAATACAGATTTACCAGAACCACTGGCACCTATAATCATGTTAGTCTTACCTTTCTCAAACGTGGCGGTAATACCTTTGAGTATCTCTTCACCATTAAAGCTTTTCCTTAAGTTATTTACCTGTATCATTAGCTTAACAGTAATTGAGTTAATATATAGTTTGCGATAATAATAGCAACACAAGTCCATACAAAACTAGTGGTACTTGCCTTACCTACTTCTAGTGCTCCACCTTCCATATAATATCCGTGATAACTAGGTATGGTAGCTAGTAATATCCCAAAGACCATCGTCTTAATAAAGGCATACATCACATGCCATGGAATGAAGGTGTCTTGAAGTCCTACTATAAAATCTTCATAACTAGTTAATCCACCATATACGCTTGCTAGATATCCACCTAATATACCTACAAACATAATTATCGCGATTAAAAATGGGTAGAAAAGTAATGCAATAATCTTAGGGAAAACTAGATAGTTTAATGGATTAATTCCCATAACTTCTAAGGCGTCTATTTGCTCTGTAACACGCATAGAGCCTATACTTGAAGTAATGTACGAACCTACTTTACCAGCCATAATTACAGATATGAAAGTGGGAGCAAATTCAAGAATAATCGATTGCCTCGTTGCAAAACCTATAAGAGATTTAGGTATCAATGGATTATCTAGATTTAACGCTGTCTGTAACGCAACAACTGCACCCATAAATAGAGAAATAAACGCAGTTATACCTAGGGAACCTATAATAAGGTCGTCTATCTCTTTTAGCACAAGCTCTTTAAGCACAATGGCTTTAGTTGGTCGTCTAAACACTCCAAAGAGCATGATCATGTAGCGACCTATATGTTTTAAAAATTTCATTGAGTGTAAAAGTATATAAAAAAATTGCTACACAATTTAATGCTTTCTTAAACTTGTTCTTTTTTTCTTAAGTTACTTTTGCGTCAAATTTTTACTGATGAAAAACAGCTTGTTACTAATACTTGTATTTCTATTGCTAGCTTCTTGTGGTACGCTTTCGCGAAAGCGAAATTCCCAAACAGCCTCTTATCAATCCACTGATATTGAGGAAACGTCAAAAAACGCATCACCTAAACTGGTCGTAGGAATCGTTGTAGACCAAATGCGTTTTGATTATTTAACGCGATTTAAAAGTAGGTATGGTAATGGTGGTTTTAATCGATTAATTGAGAATGGGTTTCAATTAACTAATAATCACTACAACTTTGTTCCTACCTATACCGCGCCAGGACATGCGTCTATTTATACTGGGACGTCACCTATGAATCATGGGATTATAGGTAACAATTGGTACGATAAGTTTGAAAACAAAGTTATTTACAATGCTAGCGATAATGATTATGAAAGTGTAGGCTCTTCAAATGATGATGGAAAAATGTCTCCGCGTAGAATGCTTACTACAACTGTTACAGACCAGTTAGAGCTACATACTCAAGGAAAAGCTAAAGTTATAGGAGTATCTATTAAAGATAGAGGTGCCATCTTACCAGCCGGACATGCGGCAGATGCTGCTTACTGGTTTGAAGGTGGAGACGCCGGTAATTTTATTTCAAGTACCTTTTATATGCAGGAACTACCGCAATGGGTAAAAGATTTTAATGCGCTCAAAAAGGCTGATGATTATTTAAGTTCCTGGAATACTATGTACCCTATAGAATCTTATGTCGCTAGTGGTACAGACCGTAATGCGTTTGAAAAGCCTCCTCGAGGTAAAGAAACAGCTGTATTCCCGTATGATTTAAATAAATTAAGATCGCAAAATGGTAATTACAGCCTTATAAAATCTACGCCGTATGGTAACTCTATAGTTGCAGATTTTGCCATCGAAGCGCTTAAGAAAGAGTCATTAGGTAAAGACGCTATCACTGATTTTCTTGCTATAAGTTTTTCTAGTACAGACTATATAGGACATCAATACGGTGTTAACTCTATTGAAATTGAAGACACTTATTTAAGACTTGATCAAGAAATTGAAAGACTCTTAATGACTTTAGATCAAGAAGTAGGCAAGAGCAATTATACAGTTTTCCTTACAGCAGATCATGGGGCTGTTAACAATCCAGCATATCTGCAAAGCAACAGAATAAACGCAGGGTATTTTGATAGAGCAGCTTTTAGAGATCAATTAGAAGAGGCTTTAAAATCACAATACGGATCTGTAGATTTAATCTCAAATATTTCTAATGGTCAGATTTTCTTAAAGCGTGACACAATTTTAAAAAACAATTTAAGTGCTAAGGCAGTAGAAGACTTTATCGCATATACTATTATTGATTACAAACACATTGATAAAGTGTATACTAGAAATGCTTTGATGTCTGGTGCGATGCAAGATGGTACTGGAAAGTTGATTCAAAATGGTTTTCACCATAAACGTAGTGGTGATGTCATTTATGTCCTGGAGCCAGCAGTGATTTCTTATTCTAAAACAGGTTCTACACATGGAAGTTCTCAAAGCTATGATACACATGTGCCACTTTTATTTTATGGTAATGGAATTAAAAAAGGTTCTAGTAATGCGCGTACAGAGATCATAGATATCGCTCCTACTATTTCAAGTTTGCTAGGCATCAGCTTTCCTAACGGTGCCACGGGAAACCCTATCAAAGAAATTTTTAATAAATAGCTTAATTTAAAAGAAGACAATTTTAGAATGTTTTTGTGGATTTTCAATTCTATTGAAATTATCAGAAAATATGTTTGAAATAATCCTTTGAGTGCATTCAAATAACTTGCTTTACACTTGATAATCTTATATTTGTATAGATAATAGAAAAAATAAAAACATGAAAAAAATAGTACTCATAGCAGCCATTATCTTCGGTATGACTGCAAATGCACAAATTTATTCTGGTAAAGGAGATCAAAAAGTTCAAATAGGGGCAGATTTTCAAGATGGAGCAACTGGTATTCAAGGAACTTATGATTATGGTATCGCGCAGAACTTTTCTTTAGGATTAGGCGTTAATTATGCTCTAGGACTAGACGATGAAATTGATGCCGATTTTGATGAAAGAGCGACTTTAAGATTACGTTTTAATGCAAACATAGGAGATGTTATAAATGTTGATCCTATGTTTGACATTTATCCAGGACTGCATTTCAGTACAAAAAGTTTTGGTGGTCATCTAGGAGCTAGATATTTCTTTACTGATGGTTTTGGAATATTTACAGAAGCAGCTTTCCCACTAGCAAAATACAAAACAGAAGATTTAACTCCTTCAGAAGAATTGTACAATCAGTTCAATGCTGTATTAGGGCTGGCCTTTAATTTCTAGTCTTTAAACCTAATTTAGACTTAATACCATTCCAGCGGTATTTTCTTATAAATAGACCTTGTTCTTCTGTCACCAGAGGAACAAGGTTTTTACTTTTTGCTATTTGATATCCTCTTAGATAATTGTACAAAAGTTGCATTTGCTTTTTATTCCATGCCATCTTTGCAGCAGTAATAAAAGTGAGCCACCATCCATAGCGCATTTTAAAGAAAGCTTCTCCCTGCAAATATTTAGACTTTGAATTATAAGCAGCTCCGGTAGGTTTTAAATGTTTTACATGTAAATCTGGAACGGTAATAACTTGCCAGCCGTAGAATCGTGCCAGCATTTCATCAATGGTGTCCCAACCTATGGAAGCTTTTAAACCACCTATTTGTTTGAAACAATCCTTTTGGTAGGCTTTTAAAGCGCCTCGTATATGATCAGGATTGTTCTGGTTCTCAACTTCCCAAGTTCCATTTTTTTCTATAGTACAATGTCCTGCAACCATTCCTATGGTCTCGCTTTCGCGAAAGCGAGATACTAAAATCTCTAAATAATTTTCGGGAAAAATAAGATCGGCATCAAATTTACAGATGATATCGTAATCTTCTATATTCAGGTGAGAAAGCCCGAAGTGAAAAGCTTGTATCACTTTTGATCCAGGTATATTAACAGCCTTTGAAGTTGTGGAAACTACTTGTAAGGGTAGTTTTTCAGAATAGGATAATGCTATCTCGCGTGTACGATCTGTAGAATTATCATCGACTATAATAATTTTGGCAGGCTTATGAGATTGTTTTACTAGACTATCTAAAGTCAGCTTTATGAACTGTTCTTCATTATGCGCTGGTATAATTATCGCTATTTCCATGATTAAATAGAACTAGTTCTTTCACAATAAACTAGATAATATCGATCTGTAAATTTTCTAAGTAATGGACGTATTCCTAATTTCTTTACAGGATTTGTAAACTTCATGCGATCTACAACTTTCCAGCCGGCTTTTTCTAGTACATAATCCAGTTGCCAAGGCTCAAATTCATGATAATGCTGGTCTCTAATGTCATTTTTATTGCGATAAGCACTTGTAAACCAAAGCTTCAAAGGAACACTTATAACACATTTATCACAAGGAATTGCTTTAAGAGAAGTATAGGGAGATACAAGGTGTTCAAATATCTCAAAAGCAGTAACTACCTCGCCTTCAAAACCTTTGATTTCACTTACATCATCGTCTAGGTCAATTCCTGAGGTGTTTTTAACGTTATATCCAGCATCCTTCATTATTTTAGAAAAAGGATTCTCCACTCCTAAATCTAAAATCGCACTTGATTTAGGAACGTGTTTTTCTAGAAATTCTAGCGTGATTTGAAATCTTTTATGAGGAAAACTATTTTCGTACAATGCTGCTCTATTTAAGTTACGAAAATAAAGGATTCTTCTCTTTGTGTTGTCTGTCTTTATAATAAATGTAATAGAATGCGAGTGATGTATTAGTTAATTAGAGTTAAGCATTTTTTAGATCGATTAAATGCGGTACATCTTTTGTATTTTTCGCTTCTATGAAATGGATCACCTTAATTACATTGTTATTTGCGACCTTCTCGCAGGCACAAAATACTTCAAGTCAACTAGACGTTGTTGATTTTCAAAAAGCAAAAGCTCAAATTCAATTGGACCAATATTCTAATGAAGTTTCTGGAAGGGTGAGCTTTGAGCTGGACGTTTTGAAAAATACCAGTTCTGTTTTTATAGATGCAAAAAACTTGGTCAATTATAAGGTTACCATAGAAGGTGAGGAAGTAAAGACTACTTATGATGGTGAGAAGTTAGTTGTAGAATCTCGCTTTCGCGAAAGCGAGACTAAAAAAATAGAAATTTTATTTACCAGTTTTCCATCAAAAGCAATGTACCATATTGATGAAGATAATAATCGTATATGGGATCAAGTATGGACGCAAGGTCAAGGCAAATACACCAGTAACTGGTTGCCTAGCATTGATAACATGAATGATAAAATGGTTTGGGATTTTCAAATAACAGCTCCAGTATCAAAAAGAGTAGTAGCAAATGGTAAACTTATAGAAGTACAACCTGCAGCTGATAAAATGATATGGAGTTATAAAATGGAGCAACCTATGTCTAGTTATCTTGTTGCTTTAGTTGCTGGAGATTATGAAGTAAAAAGAGATACCAGCGCTTCTGGAGTGCCATTAGAATTTTATTACTACCACAAGGAGGAAGATAAAGTAGCTCCTACATATCAATATTCTAAAGAGATATTTGATTTTTTAGAACAAGAAATAGGTGTTCCATATCCGTGGCAAAATTACAAGCAAATTCCTGTAAAAGACTTTTTGTATTCTGGAATGGAAAATACTGGTACAACTATATATAACGATCAGTTTTTTACAGATCAATTGGGCGCAAATGATCGCAGCTATGTTAATGTAAATGCCCACGAGTTGGCACATCAGTGGTTCGGGAATCTGGTAACTGAAACAGATAGCAAGCATCACTGGCTGCATGAAGGTTTTGCTAGTTATTATGCATTACTTGCCGAAAGAGAGATTTACGGTGATTTTTATTTTCAGAAGCAATTGTTTGATTATGCTGAGGCTTTACATGAACAATCGGCTAATGGTAAAAGCACGGCTTTACTTGATCCTAAGGCAAATTCACTCACGTTTTATCAGCACGGTGCATGGGCATTGCATGCTTTAAAAGATGAGGTAGGAGCAAGTATTTTGCGAGCTAGTGTAGTAGAATACCTTGAAAGTAATCGTTTTAAAAATGTAACTACCGAAGACTTTCTCGATGTGGTGGAACGCGTTGCAATGGTAGACTTATCAAATTTTAAAACATTTTGGTTAACCTCTACAACCTTTCCTACTGCTGAGGCTTTGCGTATTCTGAGGAAAGATCCTCAAATGGAAAAGTATTTACAATTATCTGCAAGGCGTATTTCCAGCTTTGAAGAGTCTTATAACTCTTACAAAGAGACTTTACAGCAACCTGTAGAAGTAGAAATGGTTAAAGAAATGGTGGCGCAATTAAGCATTCACGAGGATCCCAGAAAGTATGACTTAATGAAAAAAGCGCTGGCTTTAAATAATGTAGAGATCAATCAGTTATTTGTACTAAGTACACAAGAGCTTAACGATCAGAATAGAGAATTAGTTGCTGGTTTAATAAATGAGCCCTCATATATTACTAGAGAGTCGGCACTATTTCTTTTATGGAATGATGCAAAAGATAAAAGAGAATTACTAGATAGAACAAGAGCGTCTTGGGAAAAAATAAACCCTAGTCTAGATATGTCATGGATAGTTCTAGCACTCAATTCTAGCGGATATTCTAACGAGGAGTTAAAACCGCTGCTTATACGTCTACAGTCATATACAAATGCATCTTTCAGTACAGAAGAAAGAACTGCTGCTTTTGATTACTTGATAAATCTTAATGCTATGAGCCAGCAAAATTATAAAGATTTAATGGAAGCAAGTTTGCATCACGTCTGGCGTTTTTATGAAAATGCGAGGGATATTCTTAAAGCTCAGTATAAAAAAGACAACGGTAAATTTTTTATAGATCAATCTATAGACAGCTTTGACAGGAGCAGTCAAGAAAAATTAATGAAGATTTTAGGACTGCTAGAATAACAGGCCGCCGTAACCTTTACATATATGAATAGTTTAAAATAAATCGTTTACTTCAGATTTTAAGAAACTGATGGCAGTTGCACTAGGCGCTCTTTTATCCATAAGGTCATTTAGAATGGCTTGTCTTAAACCATCAGCTGTAGTGACTTTTTCACTCATAGATACTTGTCTTATCTTTTGAATGGTGGTGTTCTTTGCAGCTCTTATAACATTCCAGCACTCTTCACTCACATAAACTTGCTGGGCAATATTGTGTTCAAACTCAATCTCAATGGCAGATATAAGGCTCTGTTCGTATTCAGCTTTATTTAATTTGCCAGCTTTTGTACGTACCACTAGACTAGCAGGTTTAATTCTTTCTAGAAAAAGGACCAGACGTTCATAAGCAGCCATGCGTGTAGGAAGTGTCTTTGCTTGTGACTCGCGCACAGTGATAAATCTTCTTCTACGTTCTTCATTTTTCATGTAGGAAGAAAGAAAATAGTAAGCAATTACAGCTACTAAAAATGCTGGTAATAATGTTTGGAATAAAGAAAAAACAGCGTCTTGCATAGTTATAGTTTGGATTTTGTAACGCTCAAAAATAAGTTGATATTTTGTCGCAGACTAACATTTAAGAATCATTTTCCACCTAGATGTACACAATCTTTTAAGGATTGCATACCACTAAAAGGGACTGGTGTTTTCTGGTATTTATAGGTGTATTCTAGCGTTTGTGTCATGTTAGTATCTCCTATACTTACATCTACATCACGCATATCAAACTGGCATGGATGTTCATAACCAGCGGCATGTGTAATTTCAAGTAATTCTTTATTAAATTTTTTAAAGTAGCTAGCGAGTCTTCCTGCTTTTTCAGGAACAACTATGCCTCGTTGCAACCACTTATTTTGTGTTGCGATACCGGTAGGACAAGTATTATTGTGGCAAGCTTGCGCTTGAATACAACCTATGGATATCATTGCTTCTCTAGCAACATTAATAACATCTGCACCCATTGCAAATGCCATAGCTGCTTTTGCAGGAAAGCCTAACTTTCCAGAAGCAATAAAAACGATCTCTTCTGTAAGGTCTCGCTTTTGAAAAACTTGGTATAAATCTTTAAAACCATATACCCAAGGAAGTGAAACATGATCTGCAAAACTAGGTGGTGCCGCGCCAGTTCCTCCTTCGCCACCATCCACTGTTATAAAATCAGGGCCTTTTCCAGTGGCTTTCATTATGTCTGCTAGTTCTTCCCATTGTTCTAACTTTCCTATCGCGGCTTTAATTCCTGTAGGTAATCCTGTTTCTTGCGCTATCTCTTCAACAAAATCTACTAGACCTTGAATACCTTCAAAGGCGCTGTGCGTAGGTGGAGAAAGTACATCTTTTCCCATAGGAACATTGCGTATCTCACTAATTTCTTTTGTGATTTTTGAACCTGGCAATACGCCGCCTTTACCAGGTTTAGCTCCTTGAGATAATTTTAATTCGATCGCACGCACTTGCGGATGCTCTTGAACTAGTTTTTTAAGCATGTCCATCGAGAAGTTTCCGTCTCTATCACGCACGCCAAAATATCCTGTACCTATGTGAAAAACTACATCTGCACCGCGCTTGTGGTAAGGAGATAATCCACCTTCACCAGTGTTGTGATAAGCATGCACCTGCTTTGCACCATTATTCATAGCGTCTACAGCTTTGGCGCTTAGAGAACCATAACTCATCGCACTTATGTTGATAACACTTGCTGGTCTAAAAGGTCTTCTTCTATTTTTTGATGCTCCTATAACCTTAGCACAAGGAAGGAAAGCAGGTTCTTTTTGAGAGACATGATCGTTCTCTACCTTGTAAGGCATCATGGCATTATTGATAAAAATATATTGATGTGCATAGATATCACGATCAGTACCAAAACCTTCATAATTGTTCTCATTCTTTGCGCTGGCATAAATCCAGCCGCGCTCAATACGATTAAAAGGAAGCTCCTCCCGATTATTGGCAACTATGTACTGACGTAATTCTGGACCTATACTTTCTAGCCAGTAACGTATGTGTCCCACAACAGGAAAATTGCGCAATATGATGTGCTTCTTATTGAAAATATCATAAATGGCTACAAAAATTATAAAAGCCAGTACATACCAGTACCACGCGAGATCAACTAGAAATTCCCAAATCTGTTCCATGAAATTCATTTAAATCTCAAAAATACAATAGTTGTAAGAGATGTGATATGCTACTATAAGATTATTGTTTCGCTTTCGCGAAAGCGGGATCTCAAATAGCACCTACGATTTAAAAAAAAATAGCTCAAGCAAATTCGTCTCAAGCAGGTTTATAGACGGCATTAATACAGACTACATCTCTTTAAATAAGCTTGAAAATCAAGTATGCCATTGTTAAAAAAAAGCTAGTTAAACTTACGCTTTCGCAAGAGCGAAACAGCTACAATCCTTATCTTTATCATCTAGAAAAAGAAGAACATTGCAAGATTATATTTCTCAACTTAACGACGCCCAAAAAGAACCAGTTTTACAGAAGGAAGGACCGATGATAGTCATTGCTGGTGCTGGATCTGGAAAGACGCGTGTGCTTACATTACGTATAGCTTACTTGATGCAGCAAGGTGTAGATCCTTTTAATATACTATCGCTCACTTTTACCAATAAGGCGGCACGAGAGATGAAAAAACGTATAGGTGACATCGTAGGTGCTAGTGAAGCAAAAAACCTGTGGATGGGAACTTTTCACTCGGTTTTTGCTCGTTTATTACGTGTTGAGGCAGATAAGTTAGGATATCCGTCTAATTTTACGATCTACGATTCTCAAGACTCACAAAGGCTTACCAGCGCTATCATTAAAGAAATGGAACTGGATAAAGATGTGTATAAATACAAGCAGATTTTTTCCAGGATCTCTTCTCTTAAAAACAGTTTGATCACCGTAAGAGCTTATTACAATGATCCAGAATTGAGAGAGGCAGATGACATGGCGCGCAGACCTCGTTTTGGTGAGATTTATAAAGAATATGTAGAGCGCTGTTTTAAAGCTGGCGCGATGGATTTTGATGATTTATTGCTTAAGACTAATGAGCTGCTCAACCGTTTTCCAGATGTACTGGCAAAATATCAAAATAGATTTCAATACATCTTAGTAGATGAATATCAGGATACCAACCATTCTCAGTATTTGATCGTAAAAGCACTGTCAGATAAATTTCAAAATATTTGTGTGGTAGGTGATGATGCGCAATCTATTTATGCTTTTAGAGGAGCAAATATCAATAACATCTTGAACTTCCAGCGCGATTATGACGATGTAAAAGCTTACCGACTGGAGCAAAATTACCGCTCTACTAAAAATATTGTAGAAGCGGCAAACTCTATTATCGAGCATAATAAAACCAAATTAGATAAGGTAGTATGGACCGCAAATGATGACGGTCCTAAAATTATCGTGCACCGATTAATGAGTGATGCCGAAGAAGGACGTTATGTAGCAAGCTCCATTTTTGAGAATAAAATGCAGCACCAGTTAGGCAATGATCAGTTTGCGATTCTGTATAGAACAAATGCGCAATCTAGAGCTATGGAAGATGCACTGCGTAAAAAAGATATTCCTTACCGCATTTATGGTGGATTGAGTTTCTACCAGCGTAAAGAAGTTAAAGACGTCCTTTCCTATCTTAGACTAATTGTAAACCCTAAGGATGAAGAAGCTCTTAAAAGAGTTATCAATTATCCAGCTCGTGGGATAGGAGCGACCACGATGGACAGATTAATCGTAGCAGCAAAACAATACGACCGATCGATTTTTGAAGTGATTGAGAATATTGACAGACTAGATATAGGAATTAATAGTTCTACTAAAACAAAGCTCAAGAACTTTGTTACCATGATTAAGAGTTTTCAGGCGCTAGAAGAAACTCAAAATGTCTTTGAACTTACCGAGTATGTATTAAAGAAAAGTGCTTTAATCACAGAGCTTAAGAAAGACGGTACTCAGGAAGGGATTTCTCGTATTGAAAACATTGAAGAACTACTTAACGGTATGCGAGATTTTGTTGAAGGTCAAAAAGAAGTGGCCGATGCTCGCGGTGCTTTATCAGAATTTCTAGAAGATGTTGCCCTTGCAACAGATCTTGATAACGATAAAGGAGACGATGATCGTGTTTCTTTAATGACTATTCACCTGTCTAAAGGGCTTGAATTCCCATACTTATATATAGTTGGTATGGAAGAAGATCTTTTTCCTAGTGGTATGGCTATGAATACTCGAGAAGACCTTGAAGAAGAAAGACGTTTATTTTATGTCGCACTCACAAGAGCTGAGCATCAAGCTTACCTTACTTATACTTTAAGTCGCTACCGATGGGGAAAACTAGTCGATGCAGAACCGAGTCGTTTTATCACAGAGATAGACGACCAATACCTAGAGTATACCACGCCACCAGATAATTACCGATATAAACCATTGCTAGATAGCGATCTTTGGGATGAACCGGATAAGTCTAAATTGCGCCAGACCAAACCCAAAAACGGGACGCCACCTAGTGTAAACCAGCCTAATCCAGACCAAATAAGAAAGCTGCGTAAAATGAAACCAGTGAGCAGTACTTCACCAAGCAGTAAACCTGCTGGATTTGAAGGAAAGTTGGAGCCAGGAATGACAGTTGAGCACGCGCGTTTCGGTCGTGGAACTGTCGTTAACCTCGAAGGAATAGGCGGCGAGAAAAAAGCCGAAATCAACTTTCAAGTAGGTGGATTAAAGAAGTTGTTGCTGCGTTTTGCAAAGCTAGATGTGGTAGAGTAAATAATTTGAGTTGCGATGGTTTTTATCTCGCTTTCGCGAAAGCGGAATAATAAAACTACATTTACAGTGTAATTTCAACCACCAACAAATGAATAAATTAGAATACCCAATCAAGTTCTCGTTTAAAGTTACAACTTTAAGTAATGACTTTACCGCCAGGAACGCTTCTGGTCAAACCATAGCTTACGTTAAACAGAAAATGTTTAAACTCAAAGAAGCGATTACCGTTTATAGTGACGAGAGCAAAACAAGAATTCTTTACACTATCGCTGCAAATAAATGGTTAGACTTCAGCGCAGCATATTCTATGAAGGATGCAAATGAAAAAGAAATAGGTAAAATAGCGCGCAAAGGATGGCGTAGTATGTGGAAAGCAGAGTACGACATTATCAATGAAAATAATGAGCCACAGTACAAAGTTCAAGAAGCAAACGCTTGGGTAAGAGTAGGAGACTCCTTACTAGGTGAGATTCCTATTTTAGGTTTTTTTACAGGTTATTTATTTAATCCTACTTATAACGTTACTAATAGAAATGGAGAAACTGTAGTAAAGCTCAAAAAGAAGCCATCATTTTTAGGTAAAGAGTTTGAGCTCGAGAAAACTGCAAATATAGACGAAGATGATAAAGAACGTGTGATGTTAGGCCTTATGATGATGATTCTTCTAGAACGACGTAGAGGTTAATGATATATACATTTAAAGTTACGCAGAAGGTTTGTAAAGTAGGCCTTCATTTTTATCTTTAAATAGTTAGAGATTTTCAATTTTCTAGATAGATAATTTTTAAGTGATTTTATGTGGTTATGATTTAAATACAGTTTGAATTACCTTTGAAAATATATCTGTAAAATTTCAAGATTGCCACTTAATTTTCTTTCTACACCTATAGATTACCTCAGCGGCGTTGGGCCAGAAAGAGCTAAGTTATTGCGTAGTGAATTACATATTCATACTTATGGTGATCTGGCAAATTTGTTTCCTAACAGGTATATTGATAAAACCAAATACTACAAGATCAATCAGCTGGTACCAGAAAGTGCTCAGGTGCAAATAGTAGGTAAGATAATAAATATTAAAACTGCTGGAACGGGCAAAGCCACAAGATTAGTCGCCACATTTGCAGATGAAACTGGAAGAATGGAGCTCGTTTGGTTCCGTAGTCAGAAGCATTTTAGAGATAGTATTAAAGTTAATGAGCCTTACGTGGCTTTTGGTAAAGTGCAGCGTTACGGTTCTCAATACAGTATTGCACATCCAGATCTTGAGTTACTTAAAGATCATAAGTCTCGCAAGCAAAGTGCTATGACGCCTGTTTACCCTAGTACAGAGATGCTGGCAAAACGTAAAGTCACAAACACTTACATTGTCAACTGTATGCGTAAATTGTTCAGTGAGATCAATGGCTCTTTTGTAGAGACCTTGCCGGACGATATGAGAGCGCACTATAAACTGGTCGGGAAAAATGATGCGATGGTCAATGCTCATTTTCCGAGTTCGCCAGAGATGTTGCGTGCCTCTATTTACAGGTTAAAGTTTGAAGAACTGTTCTTTATTCAAATGGAGCTGTTGCTTCAAAATCGCATAAGAAAAACCAAAATCAAAGGTTATGTTTTTGATCTAGTAGGAGAGAAGTTTACCGATTTCTATAATAATCACCTACCTTTTCAATTAACAGGAGCTCAAAAACGAGTAGTCAAAGAAATCCGTGCAGATATGGGAACTGGAGCTCATATGAACAGACTGCTTCAAGGAGATGTAGGCTCAGGAAAAACCATTGTTGCGGTTCTTACGGCATTACTTGCTTTAGATAACGGCTTTCAGGCTTGCATTATGGCACCTACAGAAATTCTTGCTCAACAACATTATGCTGGTGTTTCTGAATTGCTAGAAGGAACAAATATTGCTGTTTCTATTCTTACAGGTTCTGTTAAAACAAAAGATAGACGTGTGATTCATGAAGGTCTTGAGGATGGAAGTTTGGACATTCTTATAGGTACGCACGCGCTTATAGAAGATAAAGTCAGGTTTAAGAACTTAGGCGTTGCGATTGTGGACGAGCAACACCGTTTTGGCGTAGCGCAACGTGCTAAATTGTGGAAAAAGAACGATTTACCACCGCACGTATTAGTGATGACAGCAACACCTATTCCTAGAACACTAGCGATGAGCTTATACGGCGATCTAGATATATCAGTGATTGATGAATTACCGCCAGGACGTAAAGAGATTAAAACCGTACATCGATATGATAAAAACAGACTGGCTGTTTTTAAATTTATAAGAGATGAAATCGATCTCGGGAGACAGGTTTATATGGTGTATCCGCTGATTGAGGAGTCCGAAACGCTGGATTATAAAGACTTACAAGATGGTTATGAAAGTATCGTAAGAGAATTTCCATTACCTAAATATAACGTTAGTATCGTTCATGGTCGTATGAAACCAGAGGACAAAGACTACGAAATGAATCGCTTTGTAAAAGGGGAAACACAAATTATGGTGGCAACTACGGTAATAGAAGTAGGTGTTAATGTTCCTAACGCGAGTGTAATGATCATAGAAAGTGCAGAGCGTTTTGGCCTTTCACAATTGCACCAGTTGCGCGGTAGAGTAGGACGTGGTGCAGAACAGAGTTATTGTATTCTCATGACTGGACATAAACTGAGTAACGATTCTAAAACGAGACTAGAGACTATGGTTGCTACAACTGATGGTTTTCAAATCGCTGAGGTAGATCTTAAACTAAGAGGTCCTGGAGATATAATGGGAACACGACAAAGTGGTGTAATGGACTTGCGCCTGGCAGACATTGTGAAGGATAATCAAATTTTGGCATTGGCCAGAGAAGCTGCGCAAAAATTACTCGCAAAAGATATCAAAATAGAATCGCCAGAACATGCTGGAGTAAAAAGAGTCATGACTTTCTTGCAGAATAAAAAAGGTCTTTGGAAGTATATTAGTTAACTTGAATTTGAATTTGAATTTGAATTTGAATAAAAAATTCTTTCGTTAAAACCGACTTCGACAGGCTCAGTCTGACAGTAAGTTAGATTAATAGTAATTTCTAGATTTTAATTATTCCGCTTTCGCGAAAGCGAGGCCACAACAACCGTTTTGTTTCATTAAATCCAGTAGAATGTAAAGAGAATTCAACACTAACGTTAAATAACTCTTTAATGATTGCTAGAGTAGGGCTTGGGTTGTAATTTGTACACTTTTACTGATAGAAACTATGGATTATAACAAAATACAGACACTAGGCGATCTTAAAAATGCTGGGTGGAAATCAAAATCAATAAAAGAAGAATTAAGAGATAATTTAATTCACAATATCAAAAATGATATAGACTCTTTTAAAGGAATTCATGGTTATGAAAACACAGTGATTCCGGAGCTGGAACGTGCTATTTTATCGCGTCATAATATTAATTTACTAGGATTGCGAGGCCAGGCAAAAACACGTCTTGCCCGCTTAATGACAGGCTTACTGGATGAATATATTCCTTATGTGACTGATAGTGAGATTCACGATGATCCGCTAGCGCCTATTTCTAGAAGTGCGATAGAATTGATCAAAGAACACGGTGATAAAACACCTATTTCATGGTTGCATAGAGATGATCGTTTTTATGAAAAACTTGCAACGCCAGATGTTACTGTAGCCGATTTAATAGGTGATATAGATCCTATAAAAGCAGCCAATTTAAAACTAAGTTATGCAGATGATCGCGTGATCCATTATGGAATGATACCGCGCGCTAACCGCTGTATTTTTGTAATCAATGAATTGCCAGATTTACAGGCTCGTATCCAGGTAGCTTTATTTAATATACTGCAGGAAGGTGACATTCAAATACGTGGTTTTAAACTGCGCTTATCGCTAGATATGCAGTTTATTTTTACTGCAAATCCTGAAGATTATACCAACCGTGGTAGCATCGTTACACCGTTAAAGGATAGAATAGGGTCACAAATCTTAACACATTATCCTGAGAATATCGCTATTGCGAAAACAATTACTCAACAAGAAGCCAAAAACGATTCCAGAACTGCCGAGACTGTTTATGTCCCAGAACTTGCCAAAGATGTTCTAGAGCAAATCAGTTTTTGTGCGAGAGATAGCGAGTATGTAGATGAAAAAAGTGGTGTAAGTGCGCGTATGAGTATTACCGCTTTTGAAAATTTATTAAGTACGGCAGAGCGACGTTCATTACTGAATGGTGACGATAAAACGAGCATTAGATTTTCTGACTTTACAGGAATTATTCCAGCAATTACTGGTAAAGTAGAGTTGGTTTATGAAGGTGAACAAGAAGGAGCGGCATTTGTCGCAAATGAGTTAATAGGTGAGGCGACTAAAACTTTATTTCCTCAATATTTTCCAGAGATTAAAAAACTCGTAAAAGGTGATGAAGAAACTCCTTATGATAAACTCATAGAATGGTTTTTTAATAATGAAGGTCTAGAATTGCTAGACGAATTAAATGATAACGACTATCAAGCGCTGATTGATCAAATTGAACCGTTAGAAGATCTCGTACAAAAATACCAGCCGGAGACCACTAAGGAGGATCGCAATTTTATGAAAGAATTTATTCTTTGGTCTCTTGTTGAATTTGATAAATTAAGTAAAAAACGCTTTACAGAAGGTTACCAGTTCAATGATTTATACAGCGATTTTATAAAAGGTATTTAAAATGTCTTTTTCAATCTCCTAGATCAATCTTTGAGCTGAATTTTACTTAAGCTTGCCTATAATTTGAAAATTAGTTTTTCAAATTATGGACAAGCTTTTTAGTTTAAGGTAGTATGAATTAATCATTGATAATTCAATTGGTATTTTTATTCTTAAGTAATTAGAAGTATTTTCGGATATATTTTAATAAGAGCTTTAATAGCTCTAATGTTTTTTATTTTTATGTCCTTTACTCGCAATTCTATATTTCTGATCGTTATTATAATGATATCTGCTTCTTTAACTAGTTGTAATGATAATAATAAAAAGCCTGAAGTTGATACAGAATTATTTGCTATTGAAGATCTTGCTAAGGTCATAGAAAATGGATTTAACACCTACCAGACCGATAGTATCAAGAGTAATTTTAGCCCAGTGTTATTTTCATGGCGACTAGGAAATGATTTTAAAAAAAGAAACACAGCTGCACAACGTCAAGGTCTTTACAGCGCATTTAATTCAATATATAAAAAGACTATAGACTCCTATGCAGAAGGCTTTGAATTAATGGATCTAGAAATATTACTATTTGACATCCATAAAAAGGATAATGTCTATCGATTAAATTATTATGTAACTGATCAAGATGAAAGCGTTGTGAATTACTTGATCTTTTATGTAGATAAGGATCGTAATGGAGACTATCAAGTAGTAAACTTTTACAATGTGAGTACTGGATTTACCTATAGTGATACTATTAAAGAATTCATTGAGTCTAGTGATTATGGTAACAACCCATCAGACATGATGGCGCTAGAAATAGCTGCAAATAAAAGAGCCGTAGCTATTTATGAGTCTTCAATAGGTAAGCATAAAGAAGCTTACGAGAAAATGAAAACCATTGATTACAAATAC
This sequence comes from Nonlabens dokdonensis, assembly GCF_002162835.1. Taxonomy (GTDB): domain Bacteria; phylum Bacteroidota; class Bacteroidia; order Flavobacteriales; family Flavobacteriaceae; genus Nonlabens; species Nonlabens dokdonensis_B. The sequence goes on along the minus strand of NZ_MAAX01000130.1, from coordinate 1,172 downwards.
TTGAACTCTTCTGGATTTGCACATTTTAAGATGATCTTTGCTTCTAGGGTTTCTGCCAGTCTATATAAAGAAGAACTAGAATGGATGAGTGCTATTACTCATAATGAGGTAAGTAAGAAATATTATGAATGTATTTCTCTTTCATTAGATTCAGAAAATGAAGCAGCCTCTGAGGAATGTGTCATGGACTTTGAGGAATTACTTATTTCTAGTTGAAAACAGATACTGTATTCTTTTATGTAAGAATTTAAGTTAGTTTTTTGTAGGTAATTATATCGATGTAACAGTTTCATAAACAGTTTTTTGACCTTATTGAATGAATAGTTAGGGTTTCAATTAAATTTACTAACTTTAGGAAATTATTAAAGACTAACTAAACCACCTTACCGATGAATTATCAAAGAAGAACTTTTCTCAGAAATGTTGGGCTTACAGCCGCTTGTGCACCTCTAGCAGCAAACCTTTCTTTTGGAAATAAAATACTTGATTTAGACACTACTAGTTTAAGTACATCTATATTAAAAGAATTAAAAAATAAGAGATATGAAATTTTATTTGATGAGTCTTTTATGTTGAATGATAAATGTAAAGCTATTCCTATTCTTAGAAAGACCATATTTTCTGGTACCGAGAAAAACCTATTGATTTTAATGAACGATGACAGTCATTTCATTTTGAATGAAAAGCAAGTAGCTAGTTACAGTAGTTTTTTGACTAGTTTTAATGCTAACTCAAATCATGTGGCCTCATTAGGAAACGTTCAATTAAAATCTAGAAATATTACCACACCAGTAGAAATACTTAAAGGTGATAATGACAAAGACTTTGTGTTCAAAAATCAGTATGGAAGTGTAATCACGGTGAGCAGTAAAAGTAAAGACGCTCACATTAATATAGCTTAGTCTATAGATACTGTTTTGTAAAATCTGATTCAATTTTGAAAAGAGTTGGATAAAAAAAGGTTATTGATTCTGGAGTAATAGAATCAATAACCTTTTTGCCCATTAATGATTATTTGAAATATATAACTAGATTCAAGAGGTCATATGTAAAGCTTATTTAACCTTACCTATTAAGCTTTACCACCTAGAAGAAGCACTTGATCGCAAACTACTTCTGTAGTGTATCTTTTTTCGCCAGCTTTATCTTCCCATTGTCTAGTAACTAGTTTT
>NZ_MAAX01000026.1 GCF_002162835.1 Nonlabens dokdonensis | reverse complement strand
TACCACTTAAGTTGGCACCACGTTGAGAAATGAGAATCTCGCTAGGGTTCATCACCTCGCGCAATCCATGTCCTAACATTTCATAAATACCTATCTCGTGCGTACTACCGAAACGGTTTTTAAGTGCTCTCAAAATGCGGTATGTATGGTTGCGATCTCCTTCAAATTGCAAAACCGTGTCTACCATATGTTCTAAGATCTTAGGTCCAGCAATGTTACCATCTTTGGTAATATGGCCTATAAGAAGAACAGGTGTGTTGGTTTCTTTGGCAAACTTGATCAATTCACTCGTGCATTCTCTTATTTGAGAAACGCTTCCTGGTGAGCTTTCTATATGATCAGTTTGTAGTGTTTGTATAGAATCTATAATCAATACATCTGGCTCTACTTCTGTAATTTGCCTGAAGATGTTTTGGGTTTTAGTCTCGGTAAGAATGTAGCAATTCACCGCATCGTTTTTAATACGATCTGCTCGCATTTTTATTTGCTGTGCGCTTTCTTCTCCAGATACGTAAAGTGTTTTATAGGGTAAATTGAGACAGACTTGTAATAATAAGGTAGATTTTCCTATGCCAGGTTCACCACCTAAAAGAGAGATAGATCCAGGAACTAAGCCGCCACCTAATACTCGGTTAAATTCTGCATTTGTGGTATCTAATCGTGGACTTTCGGTAGTATTTATTTTTGAGATTAATTGTGGTTGTGGTGCACGCTTTCGCGAAAGCGGAACATCACTAACAGCACTTTCCCATGATTTTTTAACTTCCTTTTGCACGACTTCTTCTACTAGTGTATTCCATTCTTTACAGGAAGAACACTGACCTTGCCATTTAGAATGTTGCGCTCCACAATTCTGACAAAACCAAGTCGTTTTTACTTTGGCCATTTTAATCTTTTTCTTTTATCTGTAGTAATTCTACTTTATCTAGGACATCGTCCTTTGTAATTCCCACTGCAGGTTGAAGTCCGTAAGCAGCGTTGAATGATTTGATGGCTCTAGAGTTTCTACCTATTCCTTCATAACCTAAACCTTCTACATAACGACCGTACAGTAAATCTGGATACTCTTTATTAGCAAGAACGCCTATATCAATGAGTTGATCCCAGTCTTTTTTTGATTCTACATACTCAGCAACAGTTACTAAATCTACCAGACGCAATTTCATGTCTACACCATAAACTTCTTTGATCATTTCATATTTCTCTAGAATGCGATCAATCACCTTTACCATATCTTTCTTATTCTCTTTCCCTTCGTATTTCGCTTCTTCGGCAAGATCTGCCTCAAGAAGTTTCTCACCTTCAATAAGTGAGTATTCTTGAAAGATAAATTGTAAACCTCTAGGAATAGCGTGAGCTGACACATTATACTTGTTAGTGTCTTCTATTTTATCATACTTTAAATTCAGATTCTTTTTAGTAGCAAATAGAGAGTCTGTTTCTTCGGTAATTAGCTCGCTTAATGTGTTATTACTTTCTGGAGTGGCGACATAAAAATAATTGTATTCTTCTAACTGGCTCAACTTGTTGATGAGATTTTGCTGTATTAAAGTTGAATAATCAGGATCTATTTGCAGTAGTGCATTTACTGGTATTTTTTTACGCATTAAGTAATAACTAGCAATGTTTGCTGTAATATCTTTTGCTACTATAACTGTAAATGGCGCCACACGATACTCATCTTCCATAGTCTGTTTCAGTTCCATTACAAAATCCATAAATTTCATAGTTTGAGCCTCAGGAAAACCAGATTCCCTGTTGATTTCAGATTCATCATAGCGACTCTCTCGCTGGTTAATGCCTACAACAAATGACTCTGGCATCTGGTCCCAATAGGATAAATAATCTACCGTACCGGCGACTGGCTCAAAAAGATAATCACCATCAAGGACTATAATAAGCGGATAGGTTTTTTCAGGATTTTGAGCATAGTTGCGAGGTTTGAGTATTTTTACATTACGATCTTTACCTAATACATCACTAGGAAACGAGCGGTA
>NZ_MAAX01000165.1 GCF_002162835.1 Nonlabens dokdonensis | reverse complement strand
CCCTTCCATTTGTCAAAAAAGTAGAACCTGTTGAAACTAACATTATCATATTTGAAGTTGAAGATGAGAAAGCTATTATGGACCATCTTTCTAAAAATAAGGTAGTGATAAGTAATATGGGTAGTGGAAAACTTAGAATGGTCACGCATTTAGATTATACTGCTGAAAATCAAGAAGTATTAATGGATATTTTAAGAAAATATTCAGAAAAATAAAATTTGTAGGCTTGTAAACATGTCATTTAACGATGATTTTTTACATTTTAACTAACTTAACTGCGACTTTACTTACGATTTCATAATTTACCGTTAAATTAAGGCATCTTTGCACAATAATTTAAACTAAATACAACCTAAATGAAAAAATTAGTACTATCCTTAGTAGCTGTAGCGTCTGCAAGTTTTGCATTTGCACAAGATCTCCCTACTAATCCAGAACCAGGTAAATGTTATGTACGTTGTACGACGCCTGACGTTTATGAAAATGAAACGGTAAGTCTTCAAGCCACTCCTGCTTATAAGAGACTTAACGTTGTTCCAGCAACATATGAAACTGTAACTGAGCGTGTGTTAGTTAAAGAAGCATCTAAGAAATTAAGAGTTATACCTGCTACTTATAAGACTGAAACTAGAACTTATGTTAAGAAACAAGCAGGTTCTACTATTTCTATTACCCCAGCAACTTTTGGTAAAACAACCGAAACTATTGAGGTAAAACCAGCTTATGCTCAGTGGGAAATGAGTTCTGTACCACCAGCAGAATGTACTTCTTCTAATCCAGACGACTGTCGCTACTGGTGTTATAAAGGTTACCCAGCAGAATTTACTACTGTTTCTTTAACTACACTTGCAAGCGATGCTTCTTTTAACCGTACTCCAGTACCTGAGCAAATGGGAACTTATACAGTAAAAGTAGTAGATCAACCAGCTAGAGTTGAGGAAATAGAAATCCCAGCTGAGTATGCAAATATTACTAGAACCATTCTTAAAGCTGATGCTACTACAACTGAAGATGTAGTACCTGCTACTTCAAAAACGGTATCTCGTGAAAGACTAGTATCTAAAGGAGGATTAACAGTATGGTCTGAAGTAGACTGTAAATTAGTTGAGTATAATGGTCTTGCCATTAACTGGAGACTAGGAAGCGCAACTTTAACTGCTGCTGACAAGTCTGAAATTGATGCTAAATTGTTAAGTGTAATGAATGAGACTGCTGGTTCTAAAGTAGAGGTTGCTTCTCATACTGATTCAAGAGGTTCAAGAACGTCTAACCAGTCTTTATCTGAAAGACGTGCACAAGCAGTAGCAAATTATTTAATGTCTAAAGGAATTAACTCTTCTCGTATAGTTGCTAACGGTTACGGTGAAACTAGATTGAAAAACCGTTGTGCTGATGGTGTTTCATGTACAGAGCGTGAGCACAGAGCAAACCGTCGTACTGAATTCCGTTTGATCAATGCTGGTAACTAGTAATATTAAAAGGAATTAATTTTAATTTCAAAAGGCTGTCTATATAGACAGCCTTTTTTATTTCCCATACAAGAATTAGCTCAATTCTGTTATTTTAATAGAGACATATAATTCTAGTTCGCTCATAAAAGCATGAAAATCATTTTCTAAAGCGTCATAAGATTTTATAAGGTCTACAGGAGCATTATCCATATTGCCTTTTCCTTTAGTTCTCCTATTCATTTGTTCAAATATGGTAGAAATACCTTCTATTGTTTCATAGCTCTTTAACCAATTTTGTTCTATCATTATGGGAAGAAAACTTTGAACTCGTTTAGGCAAAATATCGTGATATTCCTTTAAATCATTATAAAAAGACTGAACATAACTTTTAAGAGGTACAGAGTGGTAGGTATTCCAATTTGCTGCTAGAAAATGGTCGTAATAAATATCTACGATTACACCACTCCAGTGGCCGTACTTCTCCCTAATTCTATCTTTACTTTTTCTAACTATAGAATGTTTATCAGTAAAGGTATCAATATGTCTGTGTAGCACTATCCCTTGTGCCACTCTGTTAGGAAACATTGTAAAATCTTTTCCTCTAACAGAATCTGCAATGAAATTACCTATTCTTAATTCTTTATCATTATTAGAAAGGTATATGTGTGCTAGATAATTCATGATGTTAATTGGTAATTACTTTTTATAAAGATTACTTTTGTGTAAATGTAAACCAATAATAATGACTCTTATAAAATCTATTTCAGGAATACGTGGAACCATAGGTGGAGCTCCAGGAGATAACCTTACACCGCTAGATGCTGTAAAATTTGCTAGTGCTTATGCTATATGGATTAAGGATAGCTCAAAAAAAAATGCTCCTAAAGTGGTTATAGGTAGAGATGCACGTCTTAGTGGCTCTATGATTCAATCACTTGTTCAAAACACTTTGATAGGAATTGGATGTCATGTGGTAGATTTAGGTTTGAGTACAACGCCTACGGTGGAGCTTGCTGTACCTAATGAAAAGGCTGACGGTGGTATAATACTAACTGCCAGTCATAATCCTAAACAATGGAACGCACTTAAATTACTCAATCATAAGGGTGAATTCTTAGATGGAGCAGAAGGGCAAAAGATTTTAGATAGTGCAGATAAAGAAGATTTTAATTATTCTGAGATAGATGACCTCGGTACAGTTCAAGTAATTGAGGATTATATCGATCAACATATACAGATGGTTTTAGATATGCCGGTTACACAAATAGAGGCTATAAAATCTGCTGGTTTTAAAGTAGTTGTTGATGGTGTAAATAGTACTGGAGGAATAGCTATTCCTAACTTGTGTAAAGCCCTAGGAGTTGAAGTAGTAGAATTATATTGTGATCCTACAGGACACTTCCCACATAATCCAGAGCCATTAAAAGAACATTTAGGCGATTTATGCAAAGCAGTGGTTACACATAACGCTGATTTTGGTATTACAGTTGATCCAGATGTAGATCGATTAGCTTTTGTAGACGAAAAAGGAGAAATGTTTGGTGAAGAATATACACTAGTTGCGTGTGCAGACTATATTTTAGGTCATAAAAAGGGAAATACTGTTTCTAACCTATCTTCTTCAAGAGCGTTAAGAGATGTGACTGTAAAACATGGTGGAGAATACTTTGCAGCGGCAGTAGGAGAAGTGAACGTCGTGCAAAAAATGAAAGATAAAAATGCAGTAATAGGTGGAGAAGGTAATGGTGGTATAATTTATCCAGATTCTCATTATGGTAGAGATGCTCTTGTAGGTGTAGCTATGTTTTTATCATTGCTTACTGAAAAGAAAATAAAGGTAAGTGAATTGAGGGCAAGTTACCCATCTTATTTTATGAGTAAAAAGAAAGTCCAGTTAGTAAAAGGTATGCCGGTAGATGCGATACTAGCTGATATTCATGAAAAATATAAGTCTGAAGATGTTACTAGCATCGATGGAATCAAAATAGATTTTGCTAATGAATGGGTACATATGAGAAAGTCGAATACAGAGCCTATTATCCGAATTTATACTGAGGCACCTTCACAAGAAAAAGCAGATCAACTTGCAAGTCGGTTTATTGCTGAACTCGAGGAGATAGCTCAAAAGCACGCTTAGTATTTTCAAGTGTGGACTTCCACCTTTTATGAGACCATAAATAATATTCTGGCTGTTTGATGATTTGATCTTCAAGCAGCTGGAAAAATGTGTCCGTGATTTCCCAGTCTTTAGTTTGGGCACCATTCTCAGAAATTAGAACAAACTCAGCATCATAATAACCCCTTTTTACCTTAGTGACTCTAAGAAAAGTAACAGCTGTAGCATGCTCTTTTGCAATACGCTCAGCACCTTTAAAAACAGCGCTTGGAGTATTGAAAAAATTAGTGAAATATTGTGCTCTCGCTGCTTTGGGAGATTGATCTGCTACTAGCGCAAAAAGTGCTGCTTCTTGTTGTGCAGATTTACTCATTACCGCGGTAGCCTCTTTCATAGCTATAAGCTCGCTGTTAAACTTATTTCTTATACTAACTATAAGTTCATTGAATTTCTTATTTTTTATAGGTTTATAGATGGCATAAACTTTATAATCTAAAATATCATCTAGTACCATAGTCCATTCATAACTAGCTTGATGCCCAAACATAACTATGATGGGTTTATTCGCTTTCGCGAAAGCGTTAACTAATTCAGGATTTTTACACACAAACCTTTTGTTCATTGCTTCTTTACTCATTCCCATAGACTTAATCATCTCGAGAAACATGTCACAAAAATGACGTGTACTTTTTTTACTTAGTAGAGTTATCTCTTGCTCTGATTTATGAGGAAAAGCAATTTTCAAATTCTTTTTAATAACCTCTTTACGGTATCCTATTATATAATAAACGATTACATAAACAAAATCACTAAATATATATACTATGGGAAAAGGTAGACGAGAAATCACCCATAGAAAAGGATAAGTTAAGTAATAAGCTAGGGCTTGCATGAGCTAATTTTGCGCAAATATACTATCTTGTAATTTATTAAAATTATTCATGTTTAACTTAGATATCGTTACAATAGTTATCATCGTCGCAAACGTAGTTGTAAGCTTTAAAGGCTTTAATGATTATATGTTTAGAGGTAATTATCTTTTTAATATCGCTGGCATCCAGAGAGGTGAGCAGTATAGATTTTTTACTAGTGGATTTTTACATGCAAATCAAAGTCATTTGTTTTTTAATATGTTGACTCTGTTCTTTTTTGCAGGAACGGTAGTTTATAAACTAGGTGATATAAAATTTTTAATTATCTATCTAGCAAGTCTTCTAGGTGGTAATTTATTGAGTTATTTCATTCATAAAGATGAATATCATTATAGTGCACTAGGCGCCAGTGGTGCTGTTTCTGGTATAGTATACAGTGCTATTTTATTAGAACCTACGATGAGAATTTATTTTGGAATTCCTGGTTGGTTATTTGGTATAGGATACCTTATATATTCCTTTTACGGTATGAAAAAGCTAAATGATAATATAGGCCACGATGCGCATTTTGGAGGTGCGGTAGTAGGCGTTCTTCTTACTTTAGTGTATGATTTGAATTTAATCTATACGAACACAATTACTGTTATAGCCATGTTTATAACGATAATCGTCCTTTTTATTCTAATGAAATTTGTGAAAAACGTATAATTAAGAACCTAAAAGTTCTTCTAATTTATTGTGCAATTGTTGCCCTCTGAGATTAGTAGCAATGATGACTCCATTTTCATCTAATAAAAATGTAGCTGGTATTGCGCTCACGTTATAAAGTTTTGCCAGCGGTCCAAAATACATAAGTCTGGAAATATGGTTCCAGTTCATTTTATCTTTGATAATTGCATCTTTCCACGCTTTCTCACCGTTAGGTCTATCTAAGGACACACTTAGTATATTAAAACCTTTAGAATGGTACTTGTTATATGCATCTACAACATTGGGATTTTCCCTGCGGCACGGTCCACACCAGGAAGCCCAAAAATCTACCAAAGTTACCTTACCAAGTACCTCACTTAACTTTATAACTTTTCCTTCAGGATTAGTACCTTCTAATTCTGGAGCTTTTGCTCCTATAGCAACAGACTCAGCTTTTTTAAGGAATGCATCTATTCTTTGGGCCATTATTGATTCCTTGATGTGCGTATCAAACTCATTGTAATAATTTCTTGAAGTTGTAGCATCGAGAAATTTGTTTTGCAGCAACTCTCCTAAAATCATTGGTGCAATAATACTTGAAGAGTTATCAGACATGGTTCTTATAGCATAGGTCTTGAACTCATTTTCGGCAGTAGTCCATTTATTTACTACCGCTGCAGCTTGTGCATTATCTCCATTACGTAAAGCAGCTACTCGTTCTCCTTGAAACTTTTTAGAAGTAGTTACATAAGAGGACTGACGTTCTTTAAATTTTTTGAGTTCATGATTAGGTTTACTTCCTATTACGGTACTTTTAATTAAAGAGTCTTTTCTAAGCTCCACTTTTAAAGGCTCATTATTTACAAGTAGTACAAAATTACCTTCACTACCATCCAAAGTGATAAAACGTATTTCTTCACCAGCTAATTTTTCTTTTTGATCAAAGTAAAAACTTTCTTCCATAACTATACTCGTGTCCATTACTTGAGTACGTCCTTTTTCATCCAGCTCGTTTAAATATACTCGCATACCATTTGCAACACCAGAGGCATTTCCCTCTATGTAATGGGTTTCCTTTTGTACAGAATTACATTGATTAATGGCAATTATGGAGAGAAAGAAAAATAGGTATTTCATGTATTAGATTTTGGGTAAAAATAAAAGAGATTCTACTATACGAGGTTAAAATAAACAAAAATATTATAAGTAATTACCGCTCTCTATATAGAAAAACTATCTTTGAATTATGAAGGAATTATCTAATAGAGATCATTTAATCGTAAACCTTACTTTTAAAAAGGTTGTAGATCAGTATTTAGCTAGACTTGAGGATGTTGAAAGTAATTTTAGAAAGCTTTATATCTCTTCAATTTTACGTTACGTAGATGATCATGAAGAATTAATCTCTGGTATTAAAGAAGATGAGATTTCATTTCATAAAGAGTCCATAAGTATCATGCTATCAGATTTGTTCCCGGCAGCATTAACACTTAATGAGATAAAAGCAGCTACGGTTCCATTTTCAGATATCTTCTTCAATAAAACACAACGTTTAAAGAACATTTTAAACGACGCAGGTGAAGATTATCAACTGCAAATCATGACTGAGGATTCTTTTGACACCTTTAGAATGTCATGCGGTGTAATTCTCAACAAATATTACAATAAGGCTATAGACCTAAGCAGGCCTATATTAATTAACATTCCAGATGTAAACGGTTCTGATCGCACCTACCGTGTGACCTATAATGCAGACTTTGTAGACATCATTCTCAATGATGAGAAGTATAAACTCACTTCAACAGATATAAAAGAGCTGTTGCGATCGCCTGATGATCAAGATTTATGGAGAAAAGCATTTCCTAAGAAAAGCTATACGTTTAACGGTTTCGGAATTATTTCCTTGACAGATGTAACGATGGATGCCGCTATATCTGACTTGAAAACTATCTTATTAGATAGTGGTAGTTCAAAAAAAGATCAGACTGATAAGATTAAAACTATTTTTAGAAAAATATTTAATCTTGATAATCTTGAAGTAGGTTTCACATCATTTGACCATTTTGAAGACACTTTTGAGTCTATGATTTATGATGATGCCAAAAGCTTTTTGCTGGCAGAAAGTAATGAAAAGCACTGTAAAAATGCACTTTGTGAAGATAGTTATATTCACTTACTCAAAAATTTTGAACCGCTTGTAATTACAGATGTAGAAGATTATGCTTCAAAAATTCAAAATACCTACCTTACTGATAATCTCAAGAAAAACAACATACAAAGCGCTATCTTTTATCCTATCACTAAAGGAAGTCATTTAATAGGTGTTTTAGAAATTGTAAGTCTGAAGAAATTTGCATTAAACAGTTTTAATGTAGCAAAAATTGAAAGTGTTGCAGGCTACATAAAAGCAGCGCTTATTAGGAATGAAGAGGAGCACGAGAATAGTGTAAAAGCTCTTATCCAGACAGAATGTACCTCCATTCATCCTAGTGTACAGTGGAAGTTTGAAAAAGAGGCTCGTCGTATTCTTAAATCTCGGGCACGTGATAAAAAGCTCGAATTATTTAGAGATATAAGTTTTAAAGATATCTATCCTATTTATGGTCAGATAGATATAGTAGGAAGTAGTGATGCACGTAATCAGGCAATAAAAAAAGATTTACTTAATCAAATGGATAAAGTAGGTGAGATATTCGCTTTCGCGAAAGCGTATGAAAAATTACCTATCTACGATCAAATTTCTTTCCGAGTAAAAGAATATTGCAATGAATTAGAGCATACTAATATTGATGCAAACTCAGAAAGAGACATAATTAAACTGTTGAATAACGAGATCAATCCCGTAATGAAACATTTAAAAACTTTGTCTCCTAAAATAGGTGAGTTAGTTAATGCATATGAATCAGAAATAGATGTTACCTCTGGAGTCATTTATAAAAACCGAAACGATTATGATAACACGGTTCAAGCAATAAACGATTCACTTACTAGTGTAATAGATTCTAAACAAACAGAAGCTCAGGCTATTTTCCCTCATTATTTTGAACGCTTTAAAACTGATGGTGTTGAGCATAATATTTATGTAGGAGCTAGTATCACGTCGGGAGAAGAATTTAACATTGTATATCTATATAATCTTAGGTTGTGGCAATTACAGACCATGATCGATATGGAAAATCAATTTTATTCAGTACAAGAGCACCTTCCTACTATGGTTGAGGCCGCAAGTATGATTCTTGTTTTTGATAATACATTGAGTATAAGATATAGAATTGATGAAAAGAGATTTGACGTGGACGGTGCTTATAACGCTAGATATGAAGTAATTAAAAAGCGTATAGATAAGGCCAATATTAAAGGTACTAACGAGCGCATCACTCAAAAAGGTAAAATTGCGATAGTCTATACAAATGAAGAAACTGAGAGAGAATATATGAGGTATATAAACTTTCTCCAGTTTAATCATTTACTAGGACCTAATGTAGAACACCTAGATCTGGAAGATGTTCAAGGCGTTATAGGTCTTAAGGCTATACGAGTTGAAGTGTTATACAATATGGACGCTAGTGAGGACACGCTTACTTATGATGATCTTGTTAAGGAGCTAAATCTTTAATTTGCTCAAAATCAGTAGTCATAAATGCAAGGATAAAGGCGATAACTGAAATTATTATTCCCAGCATAAAAATAGTATACGTCCATCTAAGCAACGTATATTTTCTATTTAATACTACACCTAACAACCATAAATCTTTAAGAAGTGATTCATAAACTTCTTCTTTATCTGTTATAAGGTTCATTAACGCACTTTGATATTTCTTAAACGGCACTTTATGAAAGTTACCAAAGAATAATAAATTTACTTCTCTTTTGCGTACTTGCTCTTCAGTAAACTCACCACTTGTAACATTAGGTCTAGTAGACATAATGGATAAAATAATACTAGCAACTGAAAATAATATAAGAACTAAAGTAGGCCAGAGCAAGTGTCTATTAGAAATTTGATCTAGCTTAGGAATAATATTTGCCAGTGCAAGAGATATTATAATAGCATTTACAGATAGAAGAATGTTCGCCTTAGTATCTGCTATATCACTTAATTTAATGTGATTACGCAATGTAGTTCTAAACAGTGTTTGTATTGCTCTTTCTGGGCTTTGATTTTTAAGATCTACTTTTACCTTTTCTTTATCAAATTTCTTTTTCTTCTTCTTTTTAGCTTTGATAAGTTTAAGCAAGTTCTCATTTTTTAAAGTGTTCCAATTTTTTATAGCATAGGCAGAGTAATAGCGATGTTTCTCCGTAAAAACCTTAATATTTTCTTTGCGCCACTCTTTATTAGAATAATTTGTGCCTCTTAATTCCAGCTCTTTTTTAAGCAGTTCACTGGTCTCGTTATAATAGTCTTTTGCAAAATGTGACGCGTCTGCATCTCTTATAATCTCTTCTAACTTTCCTACAGGCGTGTCATTAAACTTAGTCGCTAGAATAAGTTTTTTAACCTGATCTATTATCTCTACACTTTCATTCTGTTCTTTCAAGAACCTTTCGGCTATTTTTGCGCTCTCTTCTTCATGATTCTCAGCACCTTGAATGTAACCAGTATCGTGCAACCACGCTGCTAGGAGTAAAGCTTTTTGCTCTTTAACATCTAATTCAGAATTATCGATAATTTCCTGCGTACTTTTAACTACTCGTCGAGTATGTGTATAATTGTGATATACATACTTATCATCGAGATCATTTTTTAACAGATTTAACACAAAATCGTCAGTAATTTTTAAAATATCGCTCATTCTAATTGTTTGGGTTAAAATTAATATGATTCACAGACTTACAAAGCAAAATAACATTCTTTTATTACTTACAGCAATTATAATAACTGGATGTGCCAGTTTCAAGGCTCAATATAAAGAAGAAGTTCAAACTACCTTTCCTGATTTCTTAGAAATTGACAAATCTTTTTATCTTATAGGAGACGTAGGTAAATCACCTATAGGAGGTAAAAGCGATGGTTTACTAGCTCTAGAAAGCTATCTCAAAACGCAATCTACGAAAGAAGATCACCTCATATTTTTAGGAGATAACATATATCCTACAGGGATGCCAGATAAGGACTCTGATTTCAGACCCATTGCAGAAAATCACTTAGATGCGCAAATTGATGTGGCAAAATCTTTTAAAGGAACGACTATATTCATACCAGGAAATCACGACTGGTACAATGAAGGACTAGTTAACGTAGAGCGAGAAAAAAAATACATAGAGAAAGAGTTAGATAATAAAAATATCTGGGAACCTAAAGTGGGCTGTCCCATTGAAGGAATAGATATCAATGAAGATATTTATTTAATTGTAGTAGATAGTCAGTGGTACCTAGCTCGATGGGACGACCATCCTACTATAAATGATGATTGTGATCAAATAAAAACACGAGAACAGTTTTTTCTAGAAATAGAAGGAGAATTTAAAAAAAATCAAGATAAGACCATTGTTTTTGCTTTACACCATCCTTTATACACAAATGGTATTCACGGTGGTCAGTATGCTGCAATTAAACATTTGTATCCATCACAGTCTGCTATACCTGTTCCTATATTAGGATCACTAGCGACACAAATTAGAACAAGTGGTGGAGTAAGCGCACAAGATAAACAGAATAAGAGGTATCAAGAAATGGTAGATAGAATAACTACTCTTGCTAGAGCTTCAGCCGCGCCTAGAATTATTTTTACCAGTGGCCATGAGCATACATTACAGTATATAGAGCATGAAGGAATACGCCAGATTGTTTCTGGAAGTGGTTCAAAACAAAGTTATGCAACCCTTAGTAATGATGGATTGTTTTCTTACGGAGGTCAAGGTTTTGCTCGACTTGATGTAATGAAAGATGGGAGCAGTTGGGTACGTTATTTTGGTTTTGAAAATGGTAAAGAGAAGCTATTATTTACACATCAAGCCATAGGAACACCTATAAATTTTGATTTAGAACAATTGCCTGATGATTATCCCGCTTTCGCGAAAGCGAGTATTTACACAAAAGAACGAGTAGAGAAAAGTGCGTTGTTTGAATCTGTCTGGGGAAATAAATACAGGGATTTATACGGTACCGAAATAAATGCTAAAGTGGGAATTCTTGACTCTTTAAAAGGTGGATTAACCGTTATGCGATCTGGTGGAGGACACCAGACCAGATCATTACGACTTGTGGATAAAGATGGTAAAGAATATAATTTAAGAGCATTAAAGAAAAGTGCTGTTCAATTTCTACAAACTACCGTTTTTAAAGAAAATACAGTGGCGGCATCTTTTGAAGATACCACTGCCGAAGATTTGTTATTTGACTTCTACACCGCAGCACATCCATATGCAGCACTCACAGTACCTAAATTAAGTGATGCAGTAGGAATTTATCATACCAATCCTGAAATCTATTTTATACCTAAGCAGCTGGCCTTAGGTAAATATAATACAGAGTATGGTGATGAGCTGTATTTGTTAGAAGAGCGTCCAGAAGAACACCACTTAGACTTAGAAAGCTTTGGAAAGCCAGACGATATAGAAAGTACAGCAGATATTTTTGAAAAACTAAGAGAAGATGAAAAGTTTACTATAGATCAAGAAGCATTTGTAAAGGCTCGTATTTTTGATATGTTAATAGGAGACTGGGATAGGCACCAAGATCAATGGAGATGGTCTCAATTTAAGCAAGAGGATGGAAGCAGCATTTTCAAGCCTATACCAAGAGATCGAGATCAAGTATATTCTAATTTTGATGGAGCACTATTTGCAACTTTGAGAACAATGGTAGGGCTTACTAAACAATTTGCAACCTATGAAGATGACCTGGATAATGTGAAATGGTTCAACACCGCAGCTACCTATTTAGATAGAAATCTCGCTCAAGAGGCAGATCGTGAAGTATGGATTTCTCAAGCTCAATATATACAGAATAACCTTAGCGATGCGGTAATCGAAGAGGCATTTAAAGAACTACCTTCAGAAATTTATCCAGACGCCACCACTAGAAAAATTATAGAGAATATGAAATTACGTCGTGACGACTTAGTGAAGATCACAGAGCGTTATTACGACTATCTAGCAAAACTAGCCATAGTAACAGCTACAGATAAAGATGATTATATAGTTATTAATAGAATTGCCGATGGTAAAACCCAAATTACTATTTATAGAAATAAAGACGGTGAAAAGGCAGATGTGGTTATGGATCGTTTGTTTTTGAAAAATGAAACTAATGAAATTTGGGTTTATGCACTTGACGATGATGATATTATACAAGCGATAGGTAATGGCAAGAATAAAATTAAAGTAAGAGTTATAGGTGGTCAAAATAATGATATTTATGACCTTGAGAATGGTGATGCGATATCCATCTATGATCATAAATCTAAAGAGAACACATTCAAAAATAAAGGAGGAGCTAGATTAAGACTTTCTGACAAGTATAATAGGAACTTATATAACCCTAAAAAGAATATTTCTACGGCAAACACTTTGACACCTAGCATAGGTTTTAATCCTGATGACGGTTTTAGAATTGGAATTCAAAACACCTATATTTTTAATGGTTTTAATCGCAACCCTAATACTAGAGTACATAAATTTAGAGCGGGATACTATTTTGCGACACAAGGATTTGACATTAATTACAATGGTACTTTTGCTGGAATTTTTAATCAGATGAATCTTACGGTTAAGGCAAGGTTTTCAGGTCCCACTTTTGCCGAGAACTTTTTTGGCCTAGGAAATGAAACTGTAAATAATGATGACGATCTAGGTTTTGATTTTAATCGTGTAAGATTAAGTGAGTTCACTTCCGGTGTAGGAGTTAGTTATAAAGGTGAATACGGTTCTAATTTAAATGCAGGCGTGGAGCTACAAAGTTTTCAAGTAGAGCCAGATCAAGGAAGGTTTTTAGAAACTAATTTTGTTGATGCTTCTAATGATCCTGAATTTTTTGATCGTAAGTGGTTTATAGAATTAAATGGTGGTTACAATTATGAGAGTTATGATAATAGCTTGAACCCAACAAGAGGGATGATATTTGATATTAAAGCTGGTGTTAATGCAGACAAAGATGATTTTGATAATACCTTTGGTTATATACAGCCTAAATTAGGTTTTTATAACGCGTTGAGTCGTAATCGTAAACTAGTACTAAAGACACTTACTCAAGCAACGGTTAATATAGGTGATGGTTTTAATTTTTACCAAAGCGCTCAATTAGGTCAAAACACGGGATTAAGAGGCTATAGAACGCAACGTTTCTCTGGAGAAAGTGCTTTTGCAGGAACGGCAGATGTACGCTATAGTTTTAATGAATTTAAAACAGGTCTTATACCACTTCAAATGGGAATCTTTGGTGGAGTAGATGTAGGTCGAGTATGGTTAGATGGTGAAGAGAGTAATGTATGGCACAATAATTATGGTGGTGGCTTTTGGGTAAATAGTTCACAAGCGATAGGTGCGACATTTAATTTATTTCACGGTGAAGATGGTCTTAGATTCAGTTTTCAAGTAGGTTTTAGTTTTTAAAAAAAAATCAAAGAATTAATAAATATCAGTAAAGCCTTCTTTGAAATTTCAAAGAAGGCTTTACTTTTGAATCATGAATAAAAAAGGATCGATTTATTTAATAGCTTTAGGGAGTATCATAGTAATACTAGGGGCTATCATGTATCTCGTGGAAATTTTAGGAGCCAAAGGAATGATAATATTAGGCTTTCTAACAGAGCTAAGTGGTGTATATTTTTACTGGAAAAATAAACGTAAAAAATAATACCGTTTTATTTTAACAAGAACTCTAGTGGAATAGCCACGCGTTGCTGCCAGTACTTCTCACTGTGTTCATGGTTTTCATATTTTTTATAGAGTAAATTTTTGTCTGTATATCCTAGTTCTCGTAACATTTCATTTACTTTCATCTGGTAGGGTTCATAATCCTTATCTAAGGTTTTTGTACCGTGATCAAAATATAACTTATGAATTGTAGGTTTCGGCATAGACCCAGGTAACTCATCCATGAATGCCTGACCTAAATAGGGTATAGGCCAGTGTGTGCTCAGGCATCCAGCTTTTCCAAATACATCTGGATTTTTCATCACAGCATATAAAGAAATATGAGCGCCCATAGAAGCTCCCATGGTAATAGTATGTTCTGGGTTTTTAGATGTTTGAAAGTGGTTGTTTATAAATGGAAGCAGCTCTTTTGTCATAAATTTTAAATAAGCGTCACTGAGCAGCTCATCATGTCCAAAGTTTTTTTTCAATTCCGCTTTCGCGAAAGCGGACTCAGTCAAACTCTTAGGTAGTTGCGGCATGTATTCACTAAAACGTTTCTTCCCATTATTCCAGATCGCCACAACGATGGTAGGTTGAATGGCACCCATAGCTAGTAAAGAGTCCACTTTTTCATCGATTTCCCATGTTGTTCCAGAGTAAGAAGTTTCTTTATTAAAAACATTCTGACCATCATGCATATAAAGCACTTGATATTCTACATCTTTTTTAGGGTAGCCTTCAGGCAGCCAGACTTCTACATTACGACTGTCAACAAACTTTGATTTAAAGTCTTCAAAATAAATTATGGTATCATTTTTCAAATTGTGGAAGGTAAAATCAGCTTGGTTCAAAGGAGCTGTTTTTTTCTCAAATACATTACTAGGTGAATTGTCTTTACAACTTAAAAGTGCTGTGGCAAGAATCAAACTAAGAATTAATGGTACAAGTTTCATCTTTATGAATTTGAGTGTCCATGTTGTTTCATTGCATACACGAGTAATTCTCTTTTACCTGAAAGTCCCAACTTCTGGATCATATTTTTGCGATGTTTATTTACGGTACTTATTGCTGAGCCTCTTATTTCGGCAATTTGCTGGCTGGTAAGCCCTTTTGCGATAAATTGTAAAATTTCTCGTTCACTTCTAGATAACGTACTTTTTGAAAGTTTATCACACTGTACTTCTTTTACCACATTTTCTATGTGAATATCAAAATATTTACCACCTTGAAAAACTTCTCTTACAGCCTGTCTAAGATCTATTAATGGGCTGCTCTTTAAGACATAACCATCTACACCAGCTTCTAGCATTTCCTTTATTGCCCCAGTGTTATCAAACATGGTTAAAGCAATAACTTTAGTACTATAAAACCTAGATTTAATTATTTTACATAACTCAATCCCATTCATCTCTGGCATACTTATATCAGTAAGTATTACATCAGTGGGGTTGTTCTCAAATTGAGATAATAGCTGGATTCCATTTGTAGCAGTATAGGCAACTTTAATGTCACTTTCTTGTTCTAGGAATAATTGTAAGCCATCACTTAGAGAAATGTGATCTTCGGCTATTGCTACTGTTATCATACTAGTGGGATTTCTATACTTATGGAACAACCGCCTTTTTCAGGATTAGAATCAATGGTAAATGTCCCATTCATATTTTCTACTCGTTTCTTAATATTAATAAGACCAGTACCATTATGCTTTTTCAAGTTTACATCTAGACCTTTCCCATTATCTTCAACTATAATGTCCAGCATGTGATCATAACCTGTAATTATCACACTAGCCTCTGTTGCATGAGCGTGCTTGATTATATTATTGATTAATTCTTGAATAATCCTAAAAAGATTAAGTTCAGTAGAATTGCTTAAACTACCTTGCAATCCACTAGTAACTACCTCTATATCAATTTTTCCTGAGTTGTTAATTTTTTGAACCAGGTCTTTTAAACTACTTATCCATCCATTTTCACTTAATACTCTACTGTTTTGTGTGTGCGATAACCTCCTTACTTTAACATAAGTGTCGCTTAAAATGGTATGTGCATTGTTTAGAATATCTTTGGAAACCAGATCACTAGTACGTTCTTTTGCATTTTCTAGAGAGATTTTAATAGCTGTTAATGAGCTACCTAAGTCATCATGTAAGTCTGAGGCTATTTTTAATCGCTCTTTTTCTTGTCCTGCAATCATAGCATCTATACTTGCAAGTTCTTGATCCCTCATTAATTTGAGTTCTCTTTGTTCCTGAGCTAATTTTCTTTCTTCTAGTATCTTCTTACTTTTCTTATAATTAAGGATAAAATAAGCAGCTATTCCTATAGCTATAGAGAGTAAAAAAAGCAATAGATAATTTCCTGCTTTGCTTCTTAAATTTTTTGTTTCTAATTCAGCATTTTTAAGTTTTTGCTCGGCCGTTTCATATTTAGTCTGTATATCCTTAAGTTCAAGAGCAGTTTGTGATGCGGCTAAGGTGTCATTCATTTCTAGATGCTTGTAATAATAATTTGCTGCTTCTTGATAATTCTCGTTTCCAGTTAAGATATCTGCTTTGTTACGTAATATCATAGATTGAAGCTGCACATCTGCGCTTGAACGCGCCATGACTTCAGCCTCATTAATGTTATCTAGCGCTGTTTCATAATCTTGTAATGCAGCCCTTAACATCGCCATGTTGTTGATACGTTGTGCTATGGCAAGTGTATCTTTTGATATTCTACATCTTTCTAGATTTCTATTAAAATAGTAAAGTGTGGAATCATAGCTACCTTTAAAATAATGAATAGTTCCTATGTTATTTTCAATATCTAATAACTCATCTTGTAAATTATTATCTAGTGCAATACGTTGCATTTGATAATTATATTTGAGAGCAAGGTCATAGTCTTCACCTATTATCTCATTATAGGAAGTATTATATATACAATCTATTTGAAGTTTAGGATTATTTAATTCTTGGGCAATTCTACAATTTTCTTGTATTAGTGAAGGTGCTGCAGTACTTAATTCAGAGACAGTATTTGCAATACGTATCATGTATTCATTGGCATTATAAATAACCATTTTTCTAGCATGACTCTTTAATTTTTTTACTTGCAGTAGCGTTTTATAACCTTCTAATAATTTGTTTTCTTTAAATTGAATTATACCTTCAGTAAGTAAATAGCTGGCTTTTTTTTGCTCATTTAAATTATCAAAGTCGTAAGAGTAAAGAGCTTCCTTAGTCTCTTTAATTTCATTTGCATCTAGCATGGTTAGCATGTCGTTGAATGCAACCTTTTCCTGTGAATATAGGATACAGCTATAAAATAAAAATATTAAAAAGGTTTCAAGGGTTTTCATACTAAACGTATCGAGTTTACAAGATATACATTTATTTTATAACGATGAACAATAGTTAATTTTAGATTTTATGAAGTTCAAAAATCTAGAAAATTAATTCACATACAAAATTGTATTTTTGATAAGACATTAATTTAATACTTCATTTAATGAACCATTTAAAAACACTTAGTTTATTGCTATTGACAGCTTTAATTTTTTCATGTCAGGAAAAGCCCGAAACAACTAGCGAGACTAATAAAGACTTAGTAGAAGAATTTGATTACAATGTAACAGAGTTTGCTGATATAGGCGTGCTACGTTATCAAATTCCGGGCTGGCAAGAGCTAAGTTTAAAACAACAAAAACTGGTATATTATCTCACACAAGCAGGATTAAGCGGTAGAGATATTATATGGGATCAAAATTACAGACATAACCTAGCCATAAGAACAGGGCTTGAAGAAATCTTTACCACATACCAAGGTGATAAAAATACTGAAGAATGGCAGCAATTTGAGACCTATTTGAATAGAGTATGGTTTGCAAATGGAATTCATCATCATTACAGCATGGATAAGATGAAACCAGAATTCTCTAAAGAATATTTTGTCACTTTGATGGAAGATGCTGACGTTACTATTGCTAATGATGTCTGGCAAGTGCTATTCAACGATCAGGATGCAAAAAAGGTAGTTCTCGATAAAGATAAAGACATAGTATTAGAGAGCGCAGTAAACTTTTATGAGCCAGGAATAACTACTGATGAAGCTAAAGCTTTTTATAATAGTATTCCTGTGGATAAAGAAAAACCAGTAGAAATAGGTTTGAACTCTAGGCTGGTGCGTAAAAACGGTAAACTTATGGATGACGTTTATAAAAGTGGTGGTCTTTATGGTAAAGCCATTGATGAGATGATCTACTGGTTACAACTTGCTCAAGGAGTTGCAGAGACTCCTAAGCAAGAAAAAGCGCTAGGATTGCTTATCGAGTATTATGAAACAGGTAGCCTAGCTAAGTGGGATGAGTATGCCATTGCATGGAGCACTAGTACAGAAGGAGCTGTAGACTGGATCAACGGCTTTATAGAAGTATATAATGACCCTATTGCATATAAAGGTAGCTATGAAACTATCGTACAGATTAAAGACTTTGATATGTCTCGACAAATGAATGTTTTGAGTGAAAATGCGCAATGGTTTGAAGATAATTCGCCATTAATGGAAGAACATAAAAAAGAATCTGTTACCGGTGTAAGTTATAAAACGGTAAATGTCGCTGGTGAAGCTGGCGATGCAAGTCCAGCAACTCCTATAGGAGTAAATTTACCTAATAACACCTGGATTAGGACAGTGCACGGTAGTAAGTCAGTATCCTTAGGTAATATAATTGCAGCTTACGGTAATGCAGGTAGTTCAGGAAGATTAGAAGAATTTGCTCATGATGAGCGAGAAATAGAGCTTGAAAAAAAGTATGGTGCAAAAGCTGATAAACTTCATACGGCGCTTCATGAAGTAGTAGGGCATGCCAGTGGACAGATCAATCCTGGAGTAGGAACTCCTAAAGAAACTCTAGGTAGTTATAAATCTACGATAGAAGAAGGTCGTGCAGATCTTTTCGGTCTGTATTACCTTATGGATCCTAAATTACAAGAATTAAACCTTGTAGATGACTGGAAAAGCTATGGAACTGCAGCTTATGACGGCTACATAAGAAATGGATTACTATCGCAGCTGGTCCGTCTAGAGCTAGGTCAAGATGTAGAAGAAGCACACATGCGCAATAGACAATGGGTAAGCGCTTGGGTTTATGAGCAAGGAATGGAAGATAATGTCATTGAGAAAGTGGTAAAAGATGGAATGACTTACTATGATATTAAAGATTATGATAAATTAAGAATGCTTTTTGGAGAATTATTGAGAGAAACGCAGCGCATTACTAGTGAAGGTGATTTTGCCGCAGCACAGGCTCTAGTAGAGAATTATGGAGTAAAAGTAGATCAAGAAATTCACAAAGAAGTTTTGAATAGAAATAGTAAATTTAAAACTCCTGCTTATCGTGGTTTTGTAAATCCAGTAATTGTACCGACTATGGATGGCGATAGTATTTCAGGATTTACTATTGAACAGCCTGCTACTTTTAAAGAGCAAATGTTGATGTATTCTAAGAAGTTTGGATTTTTAGATTAAAGTCTTAGTTATACCGCTTTCGCGAAAGCGTAACATAAAAAAGCACTAGAACAATGAATTCTAGTGCTTTTCTTATTTTTTAAGTTCACACAGGTATTTGTGTAATTACTTTTCTAGCCCAAATTTAATGGCAACTAACAATAGTATGAAAGCAATAAAGCCTATAAGTATCCAAAATACGCCTTTGTAGTTTTTTTTGTGTAACGCTTTATCTTTTAAATACATAAAGGATATAATGATACAGAATACTATAAAAAAAGCAATTCCAAAATAAATCTGGCCTGTACTGAACATAGGATCTTTTAAAACTAATGGAAATGCATTCATAGAAAACTTATTTTTACAAAATTACAAACCAAAACAATCAATTTACCATAGAAATGAAGAAACAAATAGATGGAGTTTATAAATTTCATACCGCTTTTGAACTAGGCATGAATAGTAAACCAGTGGCAAACATTACTGAGAGGCGTAATAGGCTGAGATTTGAATTAATGAAGGAAGAAAATGAGGAATATCTGGAAGCAGCTCAAAATAATGATTTAGTTGAAGTTGCAGATGCTTTAGGTGATATGCTATACATTTTATGTGGTACAATCATAGAACATGGAATGCAAGATATTATAGAAGATGTTTTTGATGAAATACAAGAATCAAATATGTCAAAATTAGGTGCTGACGGAAAACCTATCTATCGAGAGGATGGAAAAGTGCTTAAAGGACCTAATTATTTTAAACCAAACTTTGATAAAATACTTGGTAAATTTAAAAAATAGACATGGTAGTAGAGTAGTAGAAGCAAACTAGCTTGCTATTGCAACGATCTTATAGGTTCTACTAAATAATATGTTTAAAAGAAAAGCGAGCTAATTATTAGCTCGCTTTTTTATATAATAAGGATTAAATCATGGGTTTACCTTTTCAGTGCAAAATGCCCTTTAAAGCTGCGTCCATCAGCTAGTTCTACAAGATACCAGTAGTCGCTAGATGGCATAGGGTTGCCGTTGTAAGTTCCATCCCATCCTGGTCCTGTGGCGCTTATTTGTTTTAATAGTTTACCATAACGGTCAAAAATGTAAATACTCGCGTCTGGTATCTCACTTACTGCAATCACTTGCCATGTGTCGTGGTAACCGTCTTGATTAGGCGTGAAGTAAGGTGGTCCACCTATAATTACTGCATCCATAGAAACTGTTCCACAACCGTTTTTATCTCTTACATAGATCGTGTAAAATCCTGGGTAAAGATTTGTAAACCTCTGGCTGTCTTGATATACAAAATCGTCTAGTGAGAATTCATAATCACCACTTCCTGTTACAATCGCAGTAAGTGTGTTGGTATTAACTTCAAACTGACCTACATCTATACGTTCTATTACCGCCACGTCAGATTCTACAACGGTTATCGTGGCTGTACTATCACAACCATCGCTATTTGTTACCGTTACTGTGTAGTCTCCACCTGATGATACATCTATAGTTTGAGTCATCTCTCCAGTAGACCATAAATAGCTTGAGTAACCTGGTCCTGCATCTATAGTTTCTGGTACTCCTGCACAAATGGTGTAAGGTCCTTGATTTGCAATCGTAGGTCTTGCAAATACTTCTATTCTAAAGTTAGACACATCATAACAATCTTGATTAGCGGCGTTTTCTATTCTCGCATAAATGGTTTGTGCTCTACTCACGTTTGTGTATGGGAAACTTAATGCACCTGTGTCATTATCAGCATCTGACTGGCTGGTGTGGTAGGTTACATTAAAGTCTGCTGGACTCTGCCCGTTATAAATTGCTGCATCTTGAGATGTGAAGTCAAATTCTTCAAATCCGTCATTACTGATATCATCACAGCCCACTACATCTGGAGCTGTACCAGCAGTAGGCTGCTCGCTTACTGTTAATGTAAAGCTGGTAGTGTCTGCACAAACAGGATTTGTTACCGCTTCTATTCTTACAAAGATAGTTTCTGGAGTAGTGGTGCTACTCGCGTAAGCTGTATCATTAGTTAT
>NZ_MAAX01000063.1 GCF_002162835.1 Nonlabens dokdonensis | reverse complement strand
TTAGTTCCTTCTAGAAGATCTACAAACGACCTTGTTTTAGTTGCTATAGCACTCATGCGCTGCATAGCATTAAGTGCCAGTCGCTCTGCCTTTAAAATAGATTGTGAAGCACCAGACACGTAAAAGGCTTCATCACCATATTTCACATGATTGCCATCTTTTATTCTTACATCTACTTGTAAATTAGGATCTACTTCCTTGAATACCGCTTGCGCAAAAGCCACACCAGCAATAATCCCTTCGTCTTTTACCAGCAACCTCGCTTTACCAGTAGCAGTATCTGGAATACAGGATAAACTACTGTGATCTCCATCTCCTACATCTTCTCTTAATGCATTTTGTATAATACGTTTGATTTCTTCTTGAGCCTCTTGTGAGTTGTAGTTCATTGCTAGTTATTTTCACTTCAAAAATACAGATTTACTTTTTTATGAAGTAGGGTTATTGTGAGCATTATGTGTGGTTTTGACAAGAAACTTACTATTAAACGCAACTTTTATTAATTTTAATGTAGTAGATGTGTATTCTTTATCCTTTTCCGTTGTTGTTATAAATTTGCATCATGAAAATAACACTTCTAGCGGTAGGAAAAACAGACGATTCTCGTATCGAGCAACTTACAAAAATGTACGTAGATCGTTTAGGTCATTACATCAATTTTGATCTGGAGATCCTACCTGATTTAAAGAAAACCAAAAATCTAAGTGAAGACCAGCAAAAGAACGAAGAAGGAAAACTTATCCTCAATAAGCTAGAGAAAAGTGATTTTGTAACGGTTCTAGATGAAAAAGGAAAAAAATACACCAGTATGCAATTTGCAGAATTGATTAATAAACGTAGTGTCTCTGGATTAAAACGATTGGTTTTTATCATAGGTGGACCGTATGGATTTTCTCCTGATGTGTATTCTAGAGCTAACTCTAAATTATCACTAAGTGATATGACTTTTTCTCACCAGATGGTGCGACTTTTTGCTGTAGAACAAATTTACAGAGCTTTTACCATATTGCGCAATGAGCCGTATCATCATGAATAAATTACCTTGATTCTACCTTAAGTTTTAATCACATTTGATGTACTTTAAAAAAGTTTTGTACAACTTAGGTAGATGCACTTAAATAAGCTTACTTAATTTATTCTAAAAACCCACTTTTTATAGACTAGCTAGCTTATTTTTGTAGAACTTTTATGAAAAAAATATCCACAAAAACTATTGAAGATTTAGAATTTGACGTGGTTCTTTCTCAGGCTAGCGCCTATTGTGTTACAGAAGATGGAAAAGCGGCTATTACAAAACTTCAGCCTTATACTACAAAATTCTTAATACAGCGAGAACTTGCTTATACTAATGAGTACGTATGGTCTTTTTCAAGCGAGCATAGAATTCCTAATCATGGCTTTGACGTTATAGATAAAGAGTTGCAATTACTAGGAATAGAGAATAGTACTTTAGAAAAGGAAAGTATTAGAAAACTTGCTGTTCTACCACGCACGGTAAATGAACATATAAAGTTCTTTAGAAAGCTTCAAGAATTCTTCCCACAGTTACATAAAAGACTGGATCACATAACATATAACGACATCATACCTAACGCGGTTGATGCAGTTATGGATCGTTTTGGTGAAATTAAAGACGACGCTTCTGCCCTATTAAAAAATCTTAGGAGAGAAATGAATATTGTGCGAGGACAGCTTAATGGTAGCTTCGGTCAGGCCTTAAACCATTACAGCCAGTTGGATTATTTAGATGAGATAAGAGAAAGCGTTGTAGAAAACCGTCGTGTTCTAGCTGTAAAAGCTATGTATAGACGCAAGGTCAAAGGTAAAATAATGGGAAGCTCAAGAACTGGTAGCATCTCTTATATTGAACCAGAACGTGTGTTAACGCTTTCGCGAAAGCTATCTGAATTAGAAATAGAAGAACTAGAAGAAATACAACGTATTTTAAAAGAACTCACGGAGTTTTTAAGAGCTTTTATTCCAGAATTTGAAGAATATAAACAGTATTTAACGCATACCGATGTGATTGCTGCAAAGGCAAAATACGGTAGGAAAATCAAGGGATGTTTACCCATGATGGTAGACCATCAAGAGCTGGAATTAGTAGATGCTTATCATCCACTGCTTTGGGTAGCTAATAATGAGCGAGGAGAAAAAACCTATCCTCAAACCATACGCCTTGCGCCAGATAATCGCATTATAGTTATTTCTGGCCCAAATGCCGGTGGTAAATCTATAACTTTAAAGACTATAGGATTACTGCAGCTCATGATACAGACAGGCATGTTAATACCAGTTCATGAGAAGAGTAGAATATGTATTTTTGAGCATGTATTAACAGATATAGGTGATAATCAAAGTATTGATAATCATTTAAGTACTTACAGCTACCGTCTTAAAAACATGCGCGGCTTCTTAAGAATAGCAAATGATAAAACACTATTTTTAATTGATGAATTCGGTACTGGATCTGATCCAGAATTAGGTGGCGCACTAGCCGAAAGTATGCTGGAAGAGCTCAACGAGCGTAAATCTTATGGTATTATCACTACGCATTATACTAATCTTAAAATGCTTGCAAACGAGTTACCAGAAATGACTAATGCAAACATGCTCTTTGATTCTAGATCATTAGAACCTGTATATCAGTTGCAGTTAGGAGAAGCAGGTAGCTCATTTACCTTTGAAGTAGCACAAAAAAATGGAATTCCGTTTTCATTAATTAATAAGGCAAAAAAGAAAGTAGAACGAGGAAAAATACGATTTGATAAATCTATCGCTGCGCTACAAAAGGAACGATCTAACCTGAGACGTAATAATGATAAACTACGAGATAAAGAAGTAAAAGCAACACAGAGAGCAAATAAGTTAGAAGATACACAAGAACGTGTACAGCAAAAGCTACAGGATTTTCAAGAACTTTATGACGGTTACCAGCGTTTCATACAGTTAGGGAAAAAATTTGATAGTCTGGCTGAGAATTTTGAAAATAATAAGAAAAAGAAACTGCTTATAGATGAGTTGATGAAATTAGTCATTACTGAGAACATTAAACGTAAACCTAAGCAAAAGAAGAAAAAGCCTATTACAAAAGCTGATAAAGCAGCTAAAGGAAAACAAAAACAGGTAGAGAACGAGGTGATTCAAAAAGTTGAGAAAATAAGAACAGAAAGAAAAAAGGCCAAAGTTCAAGAAATTGCCAAAGAAGAAAAGAAACCACAAGTTGAGTTAAAAATTAACGACAAAGTGCGCCTAGCAGACTCTAAATCAATAGGTACTATAGACAGTATAAGTAAAGGTAAAGCCACTATTAATTATGGTTTTTTCACCACTATTGCACCTATAGAACAGTTAGAAAAAGTAGGGAAATAAATGATGGAAGGTAAACATATCGTATTATTTGATGGCGTTTGCAATCTATGTAACGGTGCGGTATTGTTTATTATCAAGCGTGACACAAAAGATAGATTTCGCTTTGCAGCCTTAGAAAGCGATTTAGGAAAAGAACTTCTCGCTAGACATAATATAGACCCTAGTAAGATAGATTCTATCGTTTTAATTAGTGGTGATTCCGCTTTCGCGAAAGCGGGAGCAGCATTGCGTATTGCAAAATATTTAACAGGTTTGTGGCC
This sequence comes from Nonlabens dokdonensis, assembly GCF_002162835.1. Taxonomy (GTDB): domain Bacteria; phylum Bacteroidota; class Bacteroidia; order Flavobacteriales; family Flavobacteriaceae; genus Nonlabens; species Nonlabens dokdonensis_B. The sequence continues at coordinate 17,795 of NZ_MAAX01000063.1, read as the reverse complement.
GCTACTCTATTCTTTAATTATCATTCCTAAATTCATTGCAGACGCCGTATATGATTTTATTGCCAGAAATCGTTACAAGTGGTTTGGGAAAAAGGAAAGTTGTATGATTCCTACACCAGAATTGAAGTCCAAATTTTTGTAACGTTAAGATGCTGTTAACAATTAGATTAAACATAGTATATTTATCCCAAATTATACAAATTGAAAACTTTCTTTACGGGATTAATTGTTTTTGCTCTTTATGGAATAGGATGTTTACTTTTCATCAATTCTTTTTTTAGGGATGAAGTAAACCTTCTTAAAAATGCTGCTATAACAGAAAATAAATTTGTAGAGATTATTAAGCAACAGGATTTTGATGCTACAGAGAATCTTCAAACTACATTACAAAAAGAAATTACTCAACCTTCACAAAATGTGTCTCAAACAAACGAAAGAGACTCTTCTATAACAGATTCAATCAATACACCAATTATAAAGCAATACCAGCCGTTACCATTTTCTGTTTATTCTAATAATGGGACGACTGTCATCTCTTGTGATCAATATGCTAGCATTGTAAAAAATTCAGAAAAAGTGATCATTCCCTATGGTTGTATAAATTATGGAAATCAAATCAAGAAAATATTAGCTCGTGATTCCTCTGCAACCTTAACAATTACAGGATATTACTCCAGTCCAGAAATTAAAGGTTTAGGAAATAAACGTGCTTTATACATTAAAGATTTGCTGGGAAGCATCGGTATTAACATCAGCAGGATCAATACTATTGAAGAGGTTAAAAAGATCAAGTTTTCTAATAATAAAGCAGAAGGTGGCGTATTAATGCAACTAAATTTTAAATTTTCTAATACCGCTACTCTCTTATCTAGTTCTAGTAGCATTGTTACTAAAACACCATCTGTCACTAAAAATATTTCTAAGGTTTTTACCAGTAAAAAATTCACACAAGGTTTTAACGCACAGTACTTTGTAGGAAATACTGAATTTAAAAGTCATGTAAAAAAGATAGCTAGACATTTAAATAGCAATCCTTCACAAAAAATTTATATCACTATATCACAAAATACTAGTACAGATCAAAAGCAAGCTGCTTATATATCTCAGGTAAATAGCTTAAATATTCAAAAAATAATGGCACAAATGGGAATAAGTCGCTATAAAATTGCCCCTTTTAAAATTGTACAATCTGAAGGCAGCAATCCTGCAGATAATTACATTAATATTTCGGTAAAATAACACTTCATAATGGAAACAATAATTACTAACTGGACTCTTTATGTAGTGTTATTCTTTATGCTACTAGGTGCGTACTTTCTAGGTTTTTACTTTGGAAATAATAATAATAATAATAAGAAGAAGAAGGAAAACAAGGTTTTAATAAATAAAACTACAAAAACAAAGACCGCTAAAAATCTAAAATCCGATCAAAATGATGATCCATCCATAGAGGATTTTACTCCAGGAATAATAAGAGCAACTAAAACTAGGGAACGTGCTGGCATGCTTATAAATGACACTTCTACACAAGAGGATAAAGCCATGAAAACTGCAACGATAACAGAAACTCAACCTGAAGAGAAGGATGTGTTTGTGACTAATGATCAAATAAAAGGTACAGACGATCTTACAAAAATTGTGGGAATTAATAATGAGATTGAAAAAAAGCTACATGATTACGGTATTCATACCTATTCTCAAATATCAAAGATGAGTAGTGATGAAATAAGAAGATTGTCAAAACAGATTGACATTTTTCCTGGAAGAATTCACCGCGATGACTGGAAAGGACAAGCTGAAAAATTGTTGCAACGTGTAAGAATGAATTAATAATTCTTCAATTACTTTAAATTTCCTCTATTCAGTTTTTTTTTCTTCTTAATGTTTTGAAGTTCAATTTATCTATAAGCCATAGAAATCCACAAAAAAAGCACAGGTTACACAGTGATGTAATGGATATTATCGTGATTAATAGAAAAACTTCAATCTAAAGTGTGACAAATGTAAAACTGTTGCGAATAATAAGGTAAACACGTTTTAGTTTGAACAATAAAGAAAAGGATTATCTATACATTCTCGAGAGTCACAAGAAAATCATTTTTAAGGTGGCACACAATTATTGCTTTAAAGAGGAAGATAAAGATGATTTGATTCAAGAAATAATTCTTCAGGTCTGGTTATCAATGGATAATTTTGACAACAAACATAAATGGTCTACTTGGATCTATCGTATTGCACTTAATACCTCCATTTCCTTTTATCGTAAAAATAAAAAGCGAGAAGAAAAAACCATTTCTCTAGCTCCAGCCATTGAAGTACAAGATCTCTCAATCGATGACAACGTAGCAGATGATGTGATACTGTTAAATCAATTTATACGCGAGTTGCGTGAACTTGATCGAGCATTAATCCTTCTTCATTTAGATGGATTAACAAGTAGAGAGATTGCTGAGGTTATCAATATTTCACAAACGAATGTAACTACCAAGATATCGCGCATCAAAACAATACTGAAAGAAAAGTTTAATCAGATTAAAAAATAACAGCATGGAAAATATAGAATTAAGTGAATTGTGGAAATCCTACGATCAAAAAATTGATCAAGTTTTAACCATGAATAAAGAAGTTGCGTTGCATATTTCTAAACAGAGAATCAATACACAAATGAATAAATTAGCACTGCCTAAGAGAGCGGTGACCCTAATAGGAATACCTTATGCAGCGCTACTTATTGCAATAAGCTATATAACTTTTAAAGCAGAAGCCTATATAATGGCACTAGGTTTTGGTGCAATTTCGTTAATAATGTTAGTGGTGCTAGGCAACTATTTTTATCAGTTGATTTTAATCAACAAAATCAAAGGAAGTGATGAAGTTATAGCAGTACAGCAGCAACTGGCAAATATTAAACTATCAAGTTTCAATGCTCTCAAATTATCCATATATCAATTGCCGTTTTGGGCAATTTGCTGGATAAGTATCGATGCATTGAAATCAAGTCCATTGATTTATGGCGGTGTTAATCTTTTTGTTATTGTAGGCTTGACATTTCTATCCTATTGGATTTTCAATAAATTCAATTATGATAAAATGAAGCCCGAGATAAGAAATACCTTCTTTTCTGGTCCAGAGTGGGAACCTTTAGTTATTTCTAGTAAGATTCTAGATCAAATTGATGAGTATAAATAATAAAAAATAGCTGTCATTATAATCTTAATGACAGCTATTCTATGCATTCAAAACTTTAGTTTAAAAGCCCAGCCTCACTCCTACTTTATAAGTTCGGCCTCGAGTTTGAAAACCTACTACTTCTTGAAAGTCCTCATCTAGTAGATTAGAAATTCCAGCAAAAAATGTGACATCTTTATTTATGAGTTTATAAGTACCGTCTAGATCAACCACTTGGTAACTATCTAATACTACATTTTGTGTCGTAAATGTATTAGTATCAAAAAAAGCATCACCACGCTCATGATTGTATTGATATCTCGCCGTAATAAACGCTCCTTTTAATAGCTCTATCCTTGCACTCGCATTTACCTTATGTTTAGGAATACGTCTCAATAATGGTTCACTATCTCTTTCAGTAAACGTATAATTGGCCGTTAGATTTAATTTTTTGAACAATAAGGTTTGTCCCATAATCTCAACACCTCTTGCTGTAAAGTCTTTATCTTCATTTTGATATTGAGAAATAAAATTCACCGGATCTATAGTTACAAATTGCACTAAATTCTTCTCGTTTCTTTGAAACACACTTAGTTCAAGACTTGAATTATTCTTACTCCAGTAAATACCAGCTTCTAGCGTTGCATTTTCTTCTGGCTCTAAGTTTTCATTACCAAAACCACTTGCATATAACTGAAACAGCGATGGCGTAATATAAGCCGTACTATAACTCGCATATCCTTTGATTATATGATTATCAATATTAAACCTATAAGATGGATTGATATTGTATACTAGCTTACCATCATAATTGCTATGTAAATTATAACGAGCACCAGCGTTAAAATTAAATCCTTTACCTGATAAATAAACTACATTAAAGTAAGGATCATAAATTTGAAAATTTACATCTCCTTTATCAGCATTTTGTACAAAATCTGTACTACCGAATGGTATATTAAAATCTTCATATGTTTGATTTTGAAAGTTGAAGCCTAGTATTGTTTTTAAACTAGCTTTATTTTCTAGATCAAAAGTGTATTTATTATAAAGGTCAAGAGAATAACCATCTGCATTATAAAGCGATGGAAAATTACTTCTAGTATCTCTGCGAGTATGTGTGCTTACATCGGTATAAACCAGCTCACCTTTTTCAGAATACTTCCAGTTCATGTTAGTTCCCCATCTTATCTGGCGACTGTACGTTTCATTGTCACCATCGGTAAATGCACCGTTGTCAAATTCTGCGACATACTCATCAAAAGATAGGTAACTACTTAATTTGAAGTCTTTGTTATTGTTATAGCCTATTCTACCTAGAATATTAATTCTGTTAAATGCATCAGGTTCAAACTGTTCGTTTTCATTTTCACTTTCTGCAGCGCTTAAACCGTTTGTACTTTGATGATTCAATCCTACTCCGTAAGTAAGTCCATTTTTAGCCGTTCCTTGAATTTGGATGCTATTGTTGTATTCATCTATACCATTATTTGCCTGTTCAACACTTTTATTTGTACCAATAAACGATGCTACATTAACGCGTACGCCTGATTTAGGTGCTTTTCTCAACTTGATATTGATTACAGCGGTACTAGCATTGGCACCATATAAAGTGCTTGCCGCACCTTTTAAAATTTCAATTTCTTCTATTTGATCAATATCTACTAATCGCAGATCAAATTCGCTAGAAATATTACTTGGATCATTTACCTGAGCGCCATCAATCAAGAACGACACCTGACGGCTACTTCCACCTCGTATGAAGTAACTTTGATTTTGCCCAGCATTACTACGCGCTCCATTGATTTCAATTCCAGCATATTGGTTTAATAAATCTGCGATATTTGCACTGCGTTGTGCTTCTATATCAGCTCTTGTGATTTTAATGACCGGTTTACCGCTGTCTTTGCGTTGTAGGTCAAATTTTGACGAAGCCGTGACGATCACATCTTCCAGTTTTGTTGCTGTTGAGTCTTGGACTTCCTGTGCTTTTCCCGACACAGATACAGCAATCAGAGCGCTCAAGGCGATGATTTGTTTTTTCATTTGAAATAAATTAATACGGGAAAAGAATTTGAATAGAAATCTATATAAACATGAAGGACACACCTAGCCTAGCTCAGTGTGACAGTTTAATTATAAATCCCATCGCTATCTCTATCCCGAAGATGAACAATTATTTGAATCATGGCAGGTCTCCTGACTTCAAAATAAAACCGCCTTCCCAAGATCGCACTCAGTGGCATAATAGTTTTACCCTAATAATTTCGGACGTTTAAAGAAACGTTTTGTTTACAGTTGCGGGAACAGCTCTAGAATTGCACTAGATTCCCTTTTAATTTGAATTCCTTATTTTTTACCGCTTTCGCGAAAGCGAGAACAACAAAAAACTCAAAACCATATTTCAAGCCGCAATATTAGTACATTTAAAAACTTAAATTAATGAATAGATGATTTTTTTTCAAAATGATAGAGTTACTGCAGCCTTCTTTAAGTTATGTCATAACTTTGAAATCTTATGAGAAAGAATATTATCTATTTGCTGATTGCCGCAGGCTTTCTGTACTCGTGCAACAATTCAAAAAATACATCTATACCTGAAATTTTAAAAAAAATAGAGTATGAACAGGTGAATATTAAATATGCAGAAGGTTTTAAAATTCAAAATACAGCGAGCGGTTATTATGTAACCATTATGAATCCATGGCCGGAAAGTTCTGTTTCCTATACTTTTAAATTAGTAAAAAATCAGGGAAGAGAACTGCTTCCTGAACCAGACGAACCTTTGAGTATTCATATTCCTATAGATAATATCGTACTGACTTCTACTACTCATATTCCACCATTAGTATTGCTCCATGAGGAAAATTCGCTAATAGGATTTCCAGGTAGTGATTATATAAGCGATCCTAAGGTGCGCAAATTAATAGATGAAGGAAAGGTAGAAGAATTAGGTGTAAATGAATCTATAAATATAGAGGCTACTTTATTACTTGAACCTGATGTGGTGATGGGTTTTAGTATTGATGATAGCAATCCTATTTACAAAAAAATTGAAAACGCTGGTATTCCTGTATTATATAACGGTGATTGGGTAGAACAACATCCACTAGCAAAAGCAGAATGGATAAAACTATTTGGCATTTTATATGGTAAAGAGCAACAAGCAGATTCTATTTTTAATGCAATAGAAAAAGAATATATAAACACTCAAAAACTAGTTAAAAATGTTTCATCACCTAAGGTTTTGAGCGGTGCAACCTGGAAAGAACAATGGTATTTACCTTACGGAAACTCCTGGCAAGGCAAGATTTTAAGAGATGCTGGAGCAAGTTATATCTATCAAGAAACTAAAGGAAAAGGTTCACTAGCTTATAATATTGAAAAGGTCCTTACAGATGGAAATGATGCCACCTACTGGATTGCGCCTGGTCAGTATACTAGCTATTCCAGAATGCTTGAAGAAAATGCCTCATATAATCTTTTTGATGCATTTAAGAATAAAAGAGTGTACACGCATGCTTTAACCGTAGGTGAAAAAGGTGGTGTGACTTACTATGAAGAAGCGAGTATGAGACCAGATTTAGTTTTAAAAGACTTAGTAAAAATTCTACATCCAGAATTAAAGTTAGATCATGAGTTGTATTTCTTTAAACCACTTAAAGAATAGTTTAAATTAATCATAGGTATTTTACTTTAAACACTTCTGTGATGTAGTAATATCTGATTGCATACACCTACTGAGCTGTGTTTAACGTATAAAAAAAACGTCTCACATTTTGTGAGACGTTTTAATATCAATAGATTCAAGCAGTAATTACTTTTTGAATTTTTTGTACTTGTTTTTAAACTTGTCAATACGACCTGCAGTATCAATAAGCTTGCTCTCTCCAGTGTAAAATGGATGAGAAGTACGTGAAATTTCCAATTTAATTAATGGATATTCAGTTCCTTCGTGCTCGATAGTTTCATTAGAATTAGCAGTAGACTTTGTGATAAAAATATCATCATTAGACATATCTTTAAATGCTACTAATCTATAATTTTCTGGGTGTATTCCTTTTTGCATGACTTAAATCTTATTCTTTTGCGGCTGCAAATTTAATAATTTTACTTTAAATAACAACCTTTTAATTCTAATTTAATTTTAAGCAAATCTAAACTATAAAAGCACATATCCTAGCTTTATATTTGTGCATTATTAAAAGAAGTTATTTGTGGAACAATCTATTAAAAGAAATTCATTCATCATAGGTCTAGTAGGAGCCATAATTACCATGGGTATTTACTTGTATATGTGGCAAGCACAAGATTATTTAAATCCTTTGGTAAATACTTCCATTTACATCTATCCTATAATTTTAGGAGTCGTAGCCCAAGTATGGGCGCGATTTGTGATGAAAGGTGTAGTATCATTTAAACAAGTCGTTCTGGCCTATTTTATATGTATAGTAATGATTTTCCTGACAGAGTCTATTACTTATTACATTTTACTTAATTATGTAGATGTTGGTGCCAAAGAAATTTTATTAAATGCGTGGAGAGGTATAACAGAAAAAGGAACCAGTGACCTAGCACAGACTAAAGTATTTAAAGAACCTACTTACAGCTTCTCAGAATTTGCCTTAGGATTTGCAACAAAAACACTTATGTTTACCGTTCCCGGCTTGATTACTGGACTAGTTGTTAGTAAAATTCCGCAGCGATAAATCCTTCACTTATGAATACGGTTGTTAAAAAAACAGGTTTTAAATATGGTATAATAGGTTTTATAATCTATTTTTTTTCCTGTATAATTATGTGGCAAGTAGACATCGCCTTATTTATTAATCCACTAGTTACCTATCCACTAGCCATATTAATTTTATGCCTGGGAATATATGCACAAAGAACCGCCAAGACTCAATCAGGTGGATACATCACCTTTGGTAACGCACTACTCTCTTTTGTTATTACTATAGCTATTGCTATATCAGGATATGCAATCGCTTGTATTCTGATTTTCAATCTAATTGACCCTAATGCAAAAGAGTTGCTGTTAGACATAACTATAAAAGAATCGTTAGAAATGAGTAATAGAATGCTCACATTTATGGGAATGGAAAACGCAGCAGGACAACTCACTGAAGAACAAATGCGTCAGTCTATGCAGATAGGTCCTACACCTATGGGAATACCTAGTATTATAATTAATTATATCTCAAATCTTGCATTTTACACAGTAGTAGGACTTATCGCAGCTGCTATCATTAAAAAAGACAAACCCTACGAATTTGAATAATAAAGATCTTTCCATTGTTATACCTCTACTTAATGAGGCAGATTCTCTTCCTGAACTACAGGAATGGATCGATCGTGTTATGAAAACTACCAGTATATCCTATGAAGTCATTTATATTGATGATGGTAGTACAGATTCTAGTTGGGAAATTATAAGTTCGCTTTCGCGAAAGCGAGATACATCAAACAGCTCTAACGCTATAAAAGGCATTAAGTTTCAAGCCAATTATGGGAAATCACAGGCACTTCATGCTGGTTTTAATGAAGCTCAAGGAAAAGTAGTCATCACCATGGATGCAGATCTTCAAGACTCTCCAGATGAAATTCCAGCGCTATACGCAATGATTGCAAACCAAGATAATGATCTAGTAAGTGGCTGGAAGAAAAAACGCTACGATAGTGTAATAGCAAAAAATCTACCTAGTAAATTATTTAATTGGGCGGCACGTAAAACCAGTGGTGTACAACTCAATGATTTTAATTGTGGTTTAAAAGCATATAATAGCCAGGTGATTAAAAATATAGATGTGCATGGAGAAATGCACCGTTATATTCCTGTACTGGCAAAAAATGCTGGCTTCACTAAAATCACACAAAAAGAAGTCATCCATCAAGCACGTAAATATGGAACCACAAAATTTGGATATGAGCGTTTCATAAATGGATTTCTTGATTTAATTACGATCGCTTTTATATCAAAGTATGGTAAAAGGCCTATGCATCTTTTTGGTTCATTAGGAGTGTTAATGTTTTTGATAGGTTTTATTACAGCTGGATATGTAGGAGGATCAAAATTGTACCGTATGTATAACGACATACCTTATAGACTTGTAACAAACAACCCATGGTTTTACATTGCTCTCACTACCATGATATTAGGTACGTTATTCTTTATTGCAGGTTTCCTAGGCGAGTTGATCCTAAGAAATGGTAATCAAAAAGACAGATATAATATCTCAGAAACTATTTAGTAGATCTTAATTTGTAGTCACAGATTTAACAAAGCTCAAAATTAACTTACTACATATTTGATAAACGTACTGAGGTTGAGATAGAATACTATTCACTGAGACTGCCTACTTATTCCTATATTTGTGTAAGAACTTTTATAGAAAAAAAATGAACAAAGACCATATCCTTAAAACAGCACAGTCCTGGACTCAAGCACCATTTGATGAGGCAACTATAACTCGTACACTGGCTTTAATTACTGCAAATAACGACGAGTTTCAAGAATCTTTCTATAAAAATTTGGAATTCGGTACAGGTGGAATGCGAGGAATTATGGGTGTAGGTACTAATCGTATCAATAAATATACCTTGGGAAAAAACACACAAGGACTTTCTCAATATTTAAACCAGCAATTTCCTGATGAACAGGTAAAAGTAGCCATTGCATACGATTGCCGTCGTAATTCTAAGGAACTGGCACAAGTAGTGGCAGACGTTTTTAGTGCAAATGGGATTCAAGTATACCTTTTTGCAGAGTTGCGTCCTACTCCACTACTTTCTTATACCGTTAAAGCAAAAAACTGTCATGCAGGTATAGTTCTTACTGCAAGTCACAATCCGCCAGAGTATAATGGTTACAAAGTTTATTGGCAAGATGGCGGGCAGTTAGTGCCACCACAAGACAAAGATATTTTGAAACTTATAAGCACCATAGATTTTAAAGATATTAACTTTAATGGTAAACCAGAGCTTATAGAGTTTCTAACTGAAGAAGATGATAATGCTTTCATTGATGACAGCATAAAAGCTGGTAAAATAGCAGGTGACGTAGATCGTTCTCGATTAAAAATAGTATTTACCAGTCTTCATGGTACGAGCATCACTTTAATTCCAGAAACTTTGAAACGTGCAGGATATACAGACTTACATGTAGTAAAAGAACAAGCTTTTCCAGATGGAGAATTCCCAACGGTAAAATCTCCTAATCCAGAAGAGCCAGAAGCACTTAAAATGGCAGTTGATCTTGCTAATAAAGTAAATGCTGACATCGTGATAGGAACTGATCCAGATTCTGATCGATTAGGTGTTGCTGTACGTGATAATGACGGTAATATGGTATTGCTCAATGGAAATCAAACCATGATTGCTATGACCGATTTTTTACTAAAACAAATTGATTTAGAATCACTTAACGATCCATTCATCGGTTCTACAATAGTATCTACGCCTATGATGCATGATCTAGCTGGTTCATATAATGTTGAATGCAAAGAAGGACTAACTGGTTTTAAATGGATCGCCAAAATGATCAAAGACCATCCAAAACAAGACTTTGTAGGTGGCGGCGAGGAAAGCTTTGGTTATATGGTAGGCGATTTTGTACGTGACAAAGATGCAGTTACCGCTTGTTTATTAGCTTGTGAGATGTACGCTTACGCGAAAGCAAACGACTCTACTGTCTATAAAGAATTGATGAAACTATATGTTGAGCATGGTGTTTATCAAGAAAGATTAGTTTCTCTAGTAAAGAAAGGAATCTCCGGTGCTGAAGAAATCAAACAAATGATGGTGGATTTAAGAGAAAATCCACCGGCGAAAATAGGTGGACAGGATGTCATAATCGTAGAGGATTATGCTGCCAGTACCAGAGAAAACAAACAATTACAAAAAACAGAATCCATAGAAATTCCAAAATCTAATGTTTTAATCTTCTATCTAGCAGATGGCTCAAAGATTGCAGCACGACCTAGTGGGACAGAACCTAAGATAAAATTCTACATCTCAGTAAAAACAACTCTTGATCATGTAGATCAATATCCTCAAGTTCAAGCCCAGCTAGAAGACAAAATAAATGGTATCCTTACCGTTTTTGATAGGTAAATAAATGAACTATTTTAAAGAGATTCTTAAGTATGCAAAGCCCTATAAAAGCTATGCATTTCTTAATATAATTAGTAATGTTTTTTATGCTCTATTTGGAGCATTAAGCTTTGTATCACTTATTCCTATGCTAGATGTTCTTTTTGATAAGACTCAAGCAGTTAATGTTGCTCCTTCTTGGGAAGGAATCAATAATTCTATGGATTATATTAAGGGGTATTTGGGTTATTACATCACTACTCAAACTGACGGGAAAGAACAGGCTTTAATAATTGTAATCGCTCTCGTATTAATCCTTTTTTTTCTTAAAAACCTTTTTGGTTATTTAGGAATGTATTTCATTGCTTATTTACGCAATGGGGTTTTAAGAGATATAAGAGATGACTTGTTTGTAAAGATTGTTCACCTTCCTATTTCCTTTTTCTCTGAGAAACGCAAAGGCGACGTGATTGCGAGAACTAGTGCTGATGTATTGCAAATTCAAAACAGCTTTTTATCCATTCTAGAATTAATTATCAAAGAGCCATTGAACATCATTTTTACACTTGCTATAATGCTAGTGATGAGTGCAAAGCTTACGATTTTCATGCTTATTTTCTTACCAGTTTCTGGATTTCTAATTTCTCGATTAGGTAAAAAACTTAAAAAACGCAGTGGTCAGGTACAAAAAGAGCAAGGTTATTTTCTGTCGTTATTAGAAGAAACGTTGAGTGGCTTAAAGGTTATTAAAGGATTTAATGCAGAAGATCGTTTGACAGAAAGCTTTCAAAACAGTACCAACAGAATGTATCGATTTGCAGTTAAATTAAATCATCGTAAAGGTTTTGCGAGCCCTGTTAGTGAGTTCTTAGGTATTCTAGTAATAGGAATTCTTTTATGGTTTGGTGGTCGTTTTGTATTGATTGAAGAATCTATTGATCCTACGACATTCATAGGCTTTATGGTACTTGCTTATAATATTTTAACTCCTGCAAAAGCTCTTTCTAAAGCGAGCTATCAAATTAAAGAAGGTAATGCCAGTGCAGAGCGTGTTCTAGAAATACTTCATACAAAAAATGAGATTGAAGATAAGGAAAATGCTGTTGCTATTCCCGCTTTCGCGAAAGCGGTACATGTCAACAATGTTACTTTTTCTTATGAGGAGGAACCGGTATTAAAAAACTTCTCGTTAGATATTCCTAAAGGTACCAGCGTTGCTCTCGTAGGACAAAGTGGTTCTGGTAAAAGTACTATCGCAAATTTACTCACCAGATTTTACGATGTAGAAAATGGAACTGTAACCATTGATGGTATAAATATAAAAGATGTCACGCTTACTAGCTTGCGGGATCAAATGGCAATTGTGACGCAGGATTCTATTCTTTTCAATGATACTATCGCTACTAATGTGGCGTTGAGTAATAAAAACGCGAGTGAAGAGCAAATCATTGATGCTTTGAAAATCGCAAATGCTTGGGAATTTGTAAAAGACATGCCTCAGGGAATTCATACTAACATAGGTGACAGTGGTGGAAAATTAAGTGGTGGACAAAAGCAACGTCTCTCTATTGCTCGTGCGGTTCTTAAAAATGCACCAATATTAATTCTGGACGAAGCAACAAGCGCACTAGACACAGAAAGTGAACGTCTGGTCCAAGATGCACTGGAAAAAGTAATGAAAAATAGAACTTCCATTGTTATCGCCCACCGTCTGAGTACCATTCAAAATGCAGATCATATCGTAGTAATGAAAAAGGGAGAGATCGTAGAACAAGGAACGCATACTGATCTACTGGCTAAAGAAGGTTTGTATCACAGCCTTGTGGGCATGCAAAGCCTGGCTTCTTAATTATATCTATTCGGTATTTTGAAATTACATTCTTTTAATACAGTGACTATAGAAGATATTCCTGAAAAGTTCACTTTCCCATTTCTTTACGAACCGCATCCATTTGCTGTAGAAGCGGCTGAGCAATTAAAAACATATTTAGATAGTTTTGATAATTGGTTCTATGATTTGAATTTAGGACCGGAGAACTATCAGCATCCGCTTGGGAAAATGTTTGGGGTTCTTGTGGTTCAAGATAAAGAAGGGAATTTAGGTCATCTATGGGCTTACTCTGGTGTGATTACTGGCGAGCAGAAGGATTCTCAATTTGTGCCTCTAGTTTTTAATATGTTTGCTGAGGACAGTTTATATGCGCAAGAAAACTACAAACTAGACGATCTTAACGCAAGAATAGAAACCTTAGAAAATGACGCCAACTTTATAAAAACCAAAAAACAACTTCTAGAACTAAAAAAGGAGAATGAGCTTTTACTCTTCAACCAGCGTAAAAAACATGCTAATCTAAAAGCAAACCGTAAAGCCGAAAGACAAAAAGCTTCAGAAACCTTAAGTGATCAAGCATATAGAAATTTACTCGATCAACATCAAACTCAAGGAATGCACGCCAAATTCTTGCTCAAAGAATATAAAATCTACCTAGACGAGAAGTTGATACCTTTAGAAAATTATATTTCTCAACAAGAAAATGAAATCAAAGAAATCAAGCAGCGTCGTAAAAACTTATCTAACCAGCTGCAACAATGGATTTTTGAACAATACAGTTTTTTAAATGCAAAAGGCAAGCGTAAAAACGCTATGGAGCTTTTCCAGAACATTCCGCCATATGTACCACCATCTGGGACAGGCGATTGTGCAGCACCTAAACTGTTGCAATATGCCTATTTAAACAATTTAAAACCACTAGCAATGGCTGAGTTTTGGTACGGAGAATCCCTACGTTCACAGATTAGAAAACACGGTCACTACTATCCGTCGTGCCGTTCTAAATGTGAACCTCTTCTCGAACATATGTTGCAAGGCCTTGAGGTAGATGATAATCCCATGCTGGAAAATCCTGCTGAAGGAAAAGAGCTTCATTTGATATATGAAGATGAATATATCATGGCTGTCAACAAACCAGAAGAATTTCTTTCTGTACGTGGTAAAACCATAGAAGATTCTGTAGAGACCAGAATGAAAAAACGTTTTCCTGATGCAACCGGACCGCTTATTGCTCATCGATTAGACATGAGTACTTCTGGTATTTTAGTTCTCACTAAATCTCTTGCTATTCATAAAAAACTACAAGATCAATTTGAAAAACGCACCGTTAAGAAGCGATATGTTGCATTGTTAGATGGAAATGTAAATGAAAATAGCGGTTTTATAGATCTCGCATTAAGAGTAGATCTTGACAACAGACCATTCCAGCTAGTAGATTCAGAAAATGGCAAAAGTGCCAGAACAAGCTATGAAGTCATTGAACGCTATGATGGTAAAACCAGAGTTCACTTCTACCCTATTACTGGTCGCACACACCAGTTGCGCGTTCATGCGGCGCATCCGCTTGGATTAAATTGTCCTATAATCGGTGATGATCTTTATGGACATAAGCAAGACCGTTTGTATTTGCACGCAGAGCAAATAGAATTTATCCATCCTGTGACTTTAAAGCCAGTTATTCTCAAAGTTCCTGCGCCATTTTAAACAAATTTTATTCTTGTGAATAACTCGATTACATTCTTATTTTAAGCAAGGTTAGAGGATTGTATTTTTACATAAATCTTCTTTTATGTCTTCAGAAATTTCTTGGTTGCTATTCTTATTATTAGGTGTTGTCATAGGTGCTGTTGTGGCATGGTTTTTTGCTAAAACTCGTTTTTCTGGAAATTTAAACCTATTAGAATCTGAAAAAAATCAGTTAAACGCGCAGCTTTCTCAATTGCAGCCTGCCCTAGAAGAACGTGATAAGTTGCGTCATGAGAATTCTCAGTATAGCGCTCAATTAGAGCAAAGAATAGAAAGTAATCAGGAGTTGAGTGCCCGATTACAAAAGCTGGACAAAGAATATCGAGATGTCGCTATTGAGAAAGAAAATTTAAATGTGTTACTGGCTGAGCAACGTACCGCTTTCGCGAAAGCGGAAGAAAAACATACTGAAGCCCAAGGAGAGATCGAGAAATTAAATGAAAAATTTACCAAGGAATTTGAAAATCTCGCTAATAAAATCCTAGACGAAAAAAGCACCAAATTTACCGATCAAAACAAGAAAAACATCGAGCAAATTTTGAGTCCGCTGCAGGATAAAATCAAAAGTTTTGAAAAGCGCGTAGAAGATACTCACAAAGACACAATAGACAGGCAAAGTGCTTTGCGACAACAAATTATAGGGCTGAAAGAATTGAATCAGCAAATGAGTAAGGAAACCACTAACCTTACTAAAGCCTTGAAAGGTGATGCAAAAATGCGTGGAAATTGGGGCGAATTAGTCCTGGAACGTGTTCTTGAAAAATCTGGATTGACTAAAGGCTCTGAATATGAAGTCCAGCAAACGATTAAAACTAATGAAGGAAAAACCTTGTTTCCTGACGTGGTGATCAATTTGCCAGGTGGCAAGAAAATGGTTATCGATTCTAAGGTATCACTTAATGCTTACGAGCGTTTTATTAATGAAGAAGATGATTCATTACAAGAACGATATTTAAAAGAACACGTTGCTTCACTTAAAAAACACGTCTCAGATTTATCCGGTAAAAGTTATCATGATTACCAAATTGACAGCCCTGATTTTGTATTGCTTTTTGTGCCTATTGAACCAGCATTTGCCATGGCATTGAATCACGATAGCAATTTATATAGCGATGCTTTTGATAAGAACATAGTAATTGTTACACCTACTACTCTACTCGCTACATTGCGTACCATTGATACTATGTGGCAAAATGAAAAGCAGCAAAAAAATGCTTTAGATATTGCTACTGCTGCAGGTGCTTTATATGATAAGTTTGTAGGTCTTACAGAAGATTTGATCAAAGTTGGTTCTCAATTGGACACCGTTAAAAAATCCTATTCTTCTAGTATGAACAAGCTTACTGAAGGTTCTGGAAACCTTGTAGGACGTATAGAGCGTTTGAAAAGATTAGGCGCAAAAGCAAATAAATCTCTTAATGAAAAGCTGGTTAACAGAGCCATCGACAGTGATCCTGATTTTTTAGAGGCTAGCGATGAAGAAGGACGTTTAAATTTGTGATGAGTGAGTTTGTGAGTTTGTGAGTTTGTGAGTTTGTGAGTTAATGTTCAAAATTTGTGATACTTGTTAAAATTCAAAAAGTTAAAATTTCAATTCTAAAAGCTGTCTATATTCCGCTGAAAAATAAAAACGTCACAGGCGAGCATAGAACTCCTAGATGCGGAATGAATTCCGCCTCTAGGAGTTCGATTTCAAGTTCAAGTTGAAATTTAACCTTAATAATTATTACATAATTACGTAATAAAATACATTTATTACCCTTTTACGTAATAATTAATAATTATTACATAATTATGTAATACCTTTGAAATATTACACTTTTACGTAATAAAGTTTTATATGGATGTAGTACTAGCAGGAGATATTATAGGTTCTAAAAAGAACCAGCCAGATGATTACTTAAAAATCATCGAGCCTATTTTGAAAAAGTATTCTAAAAAGAATATGTTTCAAATCTATCGTGGTGATAGTTTTCAAGCATGGATAAAAGAGCCAGAAATGGCACTTCATTGTGTAATTGAGCTTAAGGCTGCTCTCAAGAGATCTTCTACTCTAGATGTGCGCATTGCAATAGGACTAGGCGACATAGAGCTTATAGAACATAATATTGCAAAATCTACGGGCAGCGCGTTAACTAACTCTGGAGAATTACTAGATACTTTAAAAGCAAAAGAACAAGAGATAATGGTGTGTAGCGACAGTACAATAGATCACTACATGAATATAATTCTCAAACTAGCGCTTCTTTATATGAATAGCTGGACAGAGAATGGTGCTGCAACCGTTTATGAAATGTTCAAACATCCTCATATTACACAAGAAGAGTTAGGAAAAAAACTAGGTGTACAGCAAGCTACCGCTAGCCGCAGATTAGACAGAGCTAACTGGCAAGAAACACAAGAATTACTTAATATCTTTAAAAGATATTACAAAGACGTGAGCCATGGAAATAATAATTAAACTACTTATTGTTCATTTTCTAGGCGATTTTATATTACAAACTGATAAATTCAATAAGAAGAAAGAAAAACACAAACTACGTTCCTATCACTTATACATCCATTGTCTAATTCATGGATTAATAACATGGTTGTTCTTATGGCAATTAGACTACTGGTATATAGGACTCTTGATCTTTATCACACATTTACTCATAGATACTGGAAAACTTTATCTATCAACTAAAAAAAATCAACGCTGGTTATTTGTCATAGATCAATTGTTGCACATTTTAGTGATACTTGTACTAGCAACAACTGCCACTACAATAAACTTTATTGTTAACGATGCGGTCTTAGCACTACTTTGGCCCTTGTTGCTATGCATAATTTTTCTCACAAGTCCAGTAGCTATAATGCTTAAAGTATTCTTTACTAGATGGAAATTAACCGAAGATGATACAGGGATCTATGGTCTTAAAAATGCAGGCAGATGGATAGGTATGATAGAGCGGCTTTT
>NZ_MAAX01000074.1 GCF_002162835.1 Nonlabens dokdonensis | reverse complement strand
AATATGCCAATCAAATGCATATTTCTATACACTCTCAGTCACCTGGATTTACTGTAAACCTTCTAAGCATAGGAACAGAGAAAGAAGAATCACAATTCTGGGATTGGTGGAATGGTAAAAATTCAAACGTGGAAGAAATTCCCTTTTCTGAACTAAAAATTCAAAATGGGTCAGCCTTCTACCGACCCTACGATGTTGATGGTAAAGAATTACCTTTTATAAAAGCTAGACTGAATGTGCCAGATGGGATGGAATTATCTCGCTTTCGCGAAAGCTACACTACTCAAAAAACATTTCTTTTAGGTACTGATAAATACGGCCGTGATCTATTGAGTCGTATGATGATAGGTACGAGAATAAGTATTTCTATAGGTTTTATAGCCGTTCTAATATCTTTACTAATAGGTATCTCTCTAGGTGCAATTGCTGGATATTACGGTGGCAAAATAGATGCAGTTATCATGTGGCTCATTAATGTTACGTGGTCCATCCCGACTTTGCTTATGGTCATCGCTATCAGTATCGCATTAGGAAAAGGTTTTCTCACTGTATTTATCGCCGTAGGACTAACCATGTGGGTAGAAGTTGCACGTGTGGTACGTGGTCAGATGATCGTCGCAAAAGAGTACCAGTATATAACTGCTGCAAAAGCCTTAGGATTTAATAGCTTTAGAATTATAACTAAACATATTTTGCCTAACATCATGGCTCCAGTAATTGTAATAAGCGCTGCAAATTTTGCCGCATCTATACTTATAGAAAGTGGTTTGAGTTTCTTAGGATTAGGAGCACAACCACCTATGCCTAGTTGGGGCAGTATGATTAAAGATCATTATCAGTACATCATTCTCGACAAAGCTTATCTTGCGATTGTTCCAGGAATAGCCATCATGACATTAGTTATGGCATTTATGCTGCTTGGAAACGCTTTAAGAGACGCTTTAGACGTAAAAACAAGTTAAATGAGAAAATACATCTATCCCATAATTATACTGGCGTGTGCTGCCATATATTACTTTTATCAAGATCGTACTAGCGATGCCTACTCAGAAAAAAACTTATCTCAAGAAGAATATTTAAGTAGTGGCACAAATAAAAATGGTTTAAAGCCGCTTACGCGAAAAGCACTACTACCTAGCTCAGAAATTCAAGTCGTTCATCATCATACATATAGCCTCTCCTATAATGAACAACACGAGCAAGCAGAATGGACTGCCCATATTTTAAGAGCTAGCGATATCAACAGTAGAGATTATAAAAGACCCTATTTTGAAATAGACGACAAGGTAAAAACAAAGGCTGCACACTGGCGCAATTACAAAAAAAGTGGTTATGACAGAGGTCATCTAGTTCCTGCAGGAGATAGAAAATCTACTAAAGCTGCTTATGATGAGACCTTTCTAACTTCTAACATCAGTCCACAAATTCATGAATTCAATGCAGGAATATGGAATACTCTAGAACAAAAAACTAGGTATTATGCAAAGCGATATGATGAGGTTTATGTAGTAACTGGATCTATTCTCACAAAGAATTTAAAAACCATAGGGACAGAAAAAGTTTCTGTTCCTGAGCGATTTTACAAGATCATATATCGCAACGATGCCACTGGCGGCAATATGATCGCTTTTTTAATGCCTCATAAAGATACTGATGCTTCTATATATGATTTTGTTACCAGCGTAGACCGTATTGAAGAACTTACCGGTACCAACTTTTTTGCTCAACTTCCTGATAGTATCGAAGATAAATTAGAGGCTAGTAGTAATTCTAAGGGTTGGTAAAGTTAATTACAGACTAGTAGTTCCACTCACTTACCTTAACCAGCTTTTCATTCAAATCGCATTGCCTTAACCGGACTGATCTTACTCACAATTAAAGTAGGAATGATAAGAGCAAGTAAACAAACGATAAAAGTTCCTAAGTTCAGAGCAAGAACGTGCCATAAAGAAATGTAAACTGGCATCTCTGTCACATGATAGGATTGCGAATCTAAAGTAAGCGGACTGAAATAGTACTGAATAGCAATAAGACCCAATCCTAAGACATTACCTATTATAAGACCTTTTAATACCAGATTCATCGCGTTATAAAGAAAGATTTTGCGCACGGTCCAGTTAGATGCTCCAAGTGATTTGAGAACGCCTATCATATTAGTCCTGTCCAATATCAAAACAAGCAAAGCGGTAATCATGTTGATGATGCCTACAATTAAAATGATACCGATAATACCAAAAATATTACCATCTAGCAATGCCAGCCATTGAAAGATTGCTGGTAACTCTTGCTCAATAGTTTTTGCGTTTAATTCTGACGGCGTGTTTAATTGGATAGCTCTTCCTATTTCATTAAGCTTATCAAAATCGTCGATAAAGATTTCAAACTTTCCTATTTGATCTACTTCCCATTTATTGATGCGCTGTATGTTTCTTATATCTCCTATTATAAACTTGGAGTCATATTCTTCAAGTCCACTATCATAAATACCAGAAACAGTAAAACCTCTTCCTATAGGTTCTTGACCATTTGCTTTCATAAAATAAGTGGGAGCTTTATCGCCTACTTTTAATTGTAAACGTGCCGCGATGTCATCAGAAATCAAAATATCAGAAGATGTTTTTTCTAAAGAAACGTTAGGTATAGTTCCCTCTAAAAGAAATTCTTGTAAATATTGCCAGTCATAATCAGTTCCTACACCTTTAAGAATGATACCTTCAAAGTCATTTGCCGTACGTATCATTCCGCCTTTTGTGGCTACTGCTTGAATATGACTTACCTCTGGTACAGAGGTGAAGTCTGGATAAAAATCCTGATCACTTGAAATGGGTTTTATTGTGGTAATAGAGTTATTACGATCAAATAATGACACACTCACATGACCATTGAAAGCACTTACCTTTTCTTTTATCTTTTTTTGAAGTCCGACGCCAGTGGCAATAGCGATCAACATTACAATGATACCTATTGCAATTGCTGCAATCGCAATTTTTATTATCGGTGCACTTACGCTATTTTTATAGCTCGTACTACTTTGTACCCTTTTAGCAATGAAATACTCTAGATTCACTTTTTCTAATTCAATATTCAAATATACCATAATCGCTATGGTTGTAGGAATGTCTTCTTGTAATTCTCATGTAAGTGGCAATAACTCTCCTACATCTCCCAAAGAAGAAAAAATCATTACAGCAGACGAACGTTATAAGGACGTTCTTATTACTACAAATAACAATGAGCCTGTTCCCGCAGCTTATTTATTAAATGAATGGATCATTAAACTCAAAGGTAAAAAAGTAGCTTTAGTAGGAAACCAAACCAGCGTTGTAAGAACTGGAGATACTATCGTTTCTAAAGAGTGGAAATCTAAAGATAAACTGCGCTACACTCATCTAGTAGACACCTTACTGGCACATGGGATAGATATCAAACGTGTTTTTGCACCAGAACACGGTTTTAGAGGTACGGCAGATGCTGGCGCTACCATTAAAGATGGAATAGATGCAAAGACAGGAATTCCTATCATCTCGCTTTACGGGAAGAATAAAAAGCCTTTTAAGGAACAGCTGGAAGATGTAGATATCATATTATTTGACATTCAAGATGTAGGCGCTCGTTTTTACACCTACATTTCTACACTTCATTATGTAATGGAAGCCTGCGCTCAATACAACAAAAAAATAATTGTGCTGGATAGACCTAATCCTAATGGCCATTATATCGATGGACCTATTCTGGAAGAAGAACACCAAAGCTTTGTAGGCATGCATCCTGTCCCTGTAGTTCACGGAATGACCATAGGAGAATATGCTCAAATGATTAATGGTGAAAAATGGCTAGATAACGATCTACAAGCAAACCTTGAAATCATCAAATGCAAGAATTACACACATGATTCTTCATACAGTATCCCGATCAAGCCGTCGCCTAATTTACCAAACGATCAATCCATAAACCTCTATCCTAGTTTGTGCTTTTTTGAAGGAGCTGATGTAAGCGTAGGTCGTGGTACAGAGATGCAGTTTCAAGTCTATGGTTCTCCATCTCTCGTAAAATACACCGACTTTGAATTCACTCCTACGCCTAATATAGGGGCGAAAAGACCTTTATTTAACGGGAAAAAATGTTACGGAGTCGATCTAAGAAATCATGAAAAGCTGGATCATATCGAGTTGGAATTTTTAGTGGACGCTTTCGCGAAAGCGCCATACAAATCAAAGTTTTTTAACTCATTTTTTACCAAACTCGCTGGAACAAAAACCCTGCAAGCTCAGATCGAGAAAGGCATGAGCGCTCAAGAAATCGCAGCCACATGGGAGAAAGGACTCGAAGAGTATCAAAAATTAAGAGGGAAATACTTGCTTTACAAATAATACAAAGACTATGAAATCATTTTTCCAGCCAGAAGTTTATCAAGAACTAGAAGTACGTCTAGAAAAAATTAAACCAGATTCACAACCGCTATGGGGCAAAATGAATGCTGGACAAATGATGAATCACTGTCAAGAACCTCTCAAAATTGCAGTAAATAAATCTGAAAAGACTTTAAAGCCTAACTGGTTTATTAAGCTACTTTTTAAAAAGATGCTCTACAGTCCCAAGCCTTTTAGAAAGAACGCTCCTACTCCACCACAATTTAGAAGTACAGGCGATTTTGATTTTGAAAAAGAAAAAGCCGAGTTACATAAATGGATGCAGGAACTTTGGGAAGATCGCGATAATAAAAATAGAAAGCCACATCCGGTTTTTGGCACTTTTACTAAAGAGCAATGGGGTATTATGCAATGGAAACATTTAAACCATCATTTTGAGCAATTTAGTGTCTAGCTGCAAAAGATTTTAAAAGCTAAAAAGCGATGAAGAATTAAATTCTTCATCGCTTTTTTTATCTTATTAAATGATTGCTATTCTCTAACTAAATATAACAGAGTACCTTCCTCATTATGGGAAACAATTAAATGTTCCTTATCTAGTTCTTTGATTGTGTAAATAGACTTTTCAACTCCAGTTTTAGAATCCTTATCAGTTAATACATTTGTTTCTGGATCTACAGTATATTTTCTTACGGTTTCCATTCCCATGGCACCAAATGCCATGTCTGTGTCTGTAATAAAATTAAAAGTAATCATAAGAGCTACCATCTCCTGCATTTCAGCAGCTTCCGTTCCTTTTTTCACTCTCACTTCTTCTACTTTCCATTTACCGATAAGATCCTTGAGGTCTATATTCTTAGTCTCATAAGATTCTTTTGTTAAATAGGTGTATGTTTTCTCAACACTTACCGCGCCTTTTTGCATCAACAATACCATATCACCAGAAGATAAACGTGCCTTACTAGGTGTCAATACTTCTAATTTCTCTCCTTTCTCCAGCACTAATATGTTTTCATTTGCAGTATAGGATTTTGTTTCTTCTTGCCCCATAAAGCTCATAGTATACATGCCATCTTTTTCAAAAGTCATCCTTAAAGAACTAAACATATTAGAGACCATCTTGATTTTTTTCTCTAAAGCTTCCTCACTAGAACCATCTTCTTCGATTGCTGAGCGATCTACACTTTCAAAACTCCATGTTCCTAAATATTCTTGTGCTTGAACTGATGTAGCTACAAACAGTACTATAATAAATGTTATTTGTTTCATTGTATTGATTTATGAACAGGAAAAGTAACTATATTAATTTTAATCGTTTAACATCGACCAGAGTCTATCCTTGAGCTGTGTCAAGTTAATCTGTGAAACTGATGAAATAAACATGTATGGCGCTCCATTAAAAGCTCCTTCATTATCAAGTTCTTCTTTCATTTCTTGCATCAACTCTTCATCAAGCATATCGCATTTTGAAATAACCACAAAACGCTCTTTATCCAGCATTTCTGGATTGTATTTACTTAATTCATTAACTAGAATATCGTACTCTGCACTAATGTCATTAGATTCCGCAGGAATTAGAAATAATAAGGTAGAATTACGTTCTATATGTCTTAAAAAACGATGACCTATTCCTTTACCTTCGGCAGCACCTTCTATGATCCCTGGAATATCTGCAATAACAAAAGTCTTAAAATCACGATATTCTACAATTCCTAAGTTGGGCTTTAAGGTAGTAAACTCATAGTTGGCTATCTTAGGTTTTGCAGCGGTAAGAACTGATAGTAAAGTTGATTTTCCTGCATTAGGAAAACCTACTAATCCTACATCTGCTAAGATTTTAAGTTCAAAAGTAACGTCAAGTGATTGCCCATCCATCCCAGTTTGTGCATATCGAGGTGTTTGCCTCGTTGCTGACTTGAAGTGCCAGTTTCCTCTTCCTCCTTTGCCCCCTTCACAAATGATAAACTCCTTACCATCTTCTAGAATTTCATGAACCACTTTACCTGTTTCAGTGTCTTTCACTACAGTTCCTAATGGAAGCTCTATAATAATATCTTCTCCATCATAACCAGTACGACGTTGTTTTGCTCCATTACCACCTTGAGCGGCTTTAAAATGACGCTTATACTTAAAATGATATAAAGTCCATAGATTCTTATTTCCTTTAAGAATGATATGACCACCACGGCCACCGTCACCACCATCTGGACCACCTTTATCGATGTACTTTTCACGGTGTAAGTGTGTACTTCCTTTTCCTCCACGGCCAGACTCTATAGTTACCTTAGTGTAATCAACAAAATTTCCTTCAGTCATAATTCTTTTTTCAGTCGATCATAAAAACGATCGATATATTTTAATCTAATTAATAGTTAATTAGTTTTGTTTAATAAATGTAATAATAAATAAAATCCAGTCACTTTTAATAGTACTATATACATCGCACTACATATTAAAAGTCACTGGATCAAAAACAATTCTTAGATTTCTAAGATCTATTTCTTAAAAAGCTTTACTGTAGTTTCAGACTCATCATTTAATGTAACACGCGCAATGTATAATCCCTCAGTAAAAGAAGCGCTATTTATTTTAGTTAGTGTAGCGTCTACCGCGTGGTTTAATATTTGCTTTCCTAGACTGTCATATATTACGATGCTTTTTATTGCCGTATCCGTATTTTCAAAAAACCATTCATCACTTGATGGATTAGGATATACCTTAAAATTTGAGAACTTATTTTCCTCTATTGATAGTATTTCATTAAACGCATAGGTTTGTGCGCCTCTAGAGAATACAATGTTATAAGTTCCAGCAGTAGCATTGATATCAGCACCATTAACATCGGCAGTACCGCTAGGAAAACTAGTTCCACCCCAACTTAAATTCCATGCTTTATCTTGTCTAAATTTTACAGCACCTGCAGTTAACACTTGATTATCAAGAGTATACACATCACCATCAGTAGTATTCATCGTGATATCAGTCTCTGTTGCAGCTGGCCACCCATTTGCTGCAGGACCTACAATTCCTACTTCTGGAATTTCGAAACTATAATCTAACGTGTTCAAGTTAAACATCACTTTATAATATGCCGCTGTTACAGGTATATTAGTTGCCCCTGCAGTTGCCGTACCAGCAGGAAAAGTACTTCCTCCATAAGTTGTTGTTGTACCAGCTTCTTGAAATTGAATATCACCGGCTACAAATTGAGTTACTGTTAACTCATAATTTATTCCATCTAACGTAGCCATTTGTGGGCTAGCTGCACCATTGAGTGCTGTTCCAACTAACTCGATATCTGTAAAGCCAGAAACTGAAATAAAAGTATATGTACTAGTATTTAAATCTAAAACGATATCATATATTCCCGCTTGAACAGAAATATCATTCCCAGAAACCATTCCAGATGGGAAAGTATTCCCTCCATAACTAGTATTCCATTGTTGATTTTCTCTAAATTTTGCTGCTCCGGTAGTAAGAGTTAACCCATTAATTGAGTGCGTACCATCTCCATTATCGGTAAGCATTATATCTGGAGTTGGATTTGCGGCATCAGGCCAGCCGTTTGCCGCTGGTCCTACTATCCCTATGGTTTGGGCAGAAAGTACCATTGCAAAACAAGTTAAACTTAAAGTGAGTAAAAATCGTTTCATGTGTAAATATTTAGTATTGAGATGTTTAATATAATTGCTTTTTTACAATTTATCAAATTCATTACTAAGACGTTCTGTAATAACGTCCATTTTTCCTACTCCATTTACTCCGTAATATTTATTTTGAGCAGCATAATAATTTTTGAGTGGTGCAGTCTGTTTGTAATATACCGCAATACGATCTCTTATTACTCCTTCATTTGCATCATCTACACGGCCACTATCCTTACCTCTTTCTAATAGACGCTCTATGAGTACCTCATCATCTACTTCTAGAGCTACCATACCTGCAATTTCAGTGCCTTTAGAATCTAAAAGTTCATCCAGCGCTTTTGCTTGCGCATCTGTTCTAGGAAATCCATCAAAAATAAACCCTTTTGCCTCTGGTGTCTTTTCTACCTCAGCTTTAAGCATTTTTATTGTCACTTCATCTGGAACTAAATTTCCCTTGTCCATATAGGACTTGGCTAGTGTTCCTAATTCTGTTCCATTTTTAATATTATAACGGAAAACATCTCCTGTAGAAATATGAACTAATCCATATTTATCTTTTAAACGTGTTGCTTGAGTTCCTTTTCCTGCTCCTGGAGGACCGAATAATACAATGTTTTTCATGCGTTCTGTTTGTACGTAAAGTTCGGGCAAGTTGCGCCCTAAATTATTATAATCCATGCCGTATCCCACGACAAATTTATCTTCAATGTTCTTTCCTACGTAGTCTATTTTCAACTCTTGATTATAGACTTCTGGTTTTAAAAAAAGTGTGGCAATTTTTAAATCTTTGGGTTGGTATTCTTTTAGCTTTCGCGAAAGCGCATTTACTGTCAATCCTGTATCTACAATATCTTCTACGATTACAACAGTCCTACCTTCTAGATTAACGTCTAGCTCGTTACCAAGCGCTACATTACCTGAAGAGCTGGTACCTTCGTAACTTTTTGCTCTCAAAAAACTTACCTCGCAA
This sequence comes from Nonlabens dokdonensis, assembly GCF_002162835.1. Taxonomy (GTDB): domain Bacteria; phylum Bacteroidota; class Bacteroidia; order Flavobacteriales; family Flavobacteriaceae; genus Nonlabens; species Nonlabens dokdonensis_B. Next base: position 12,535 of record NZ_MAAX01000074.1, on the reverse strand, counting down.
TCATTATTAAACTTGCGAGTAAGGTCTGCTAGAACCATATAACTACCGTTTAATATCCCCAAAAAAATAGGGTTCTCATCTGCAAGGTCTCGATTGATTTGATAAGCGAGATTATCAATAGCAGCGGCAATTTCTTGTGAACTTAGAAAAGGCTTAAAATAAAGATCATGAATCTTAATCACTCTAGTGGTTTTTGCAAAGATACTATTTAGTAATCAGTTGACAGTAGTAGATTACTATGGTTGTTGCATGGATAAATTTCTATATTTTACAACATTTTTAAAATAAAATGAGCACAAGTAATAATTGATGGCACAGACTGCTCAATTATATTGATTTTACTTATGATGTTGATTTTTATTTTTTTCAAAAGCTTATTTTTGAACATATGAAACAGACACAATTCTCTTCAAATTTTACCTTAGGAATTTTAGGTGGTGGACAGCTAGGCAAAATGATGCTCTATACCACTAGGAAATGGGATATCCACACCTATGTAATGGATAAAAATGATACCGCTCCTGCTTTTCAAGGATGTGATGTGTTTTTTGAAGGTGATATAATGGATTATGAGGCGGTGATGGAATTTGGTGAGCAAGTAGATGTGCTGACTATAGAAATCGAAAATGTAAATGTTCAAGCCTTGCAAGATCTGGAAGATAAAGGCATAGCTGTTTCTCCAAGTGCAAAAGTTTTAAATCTTATAAGAAATAAAGCACGTCAAAAGTCTTTTTATCAAGAACAACAAATTGCTACCGCTGCGTTTGAAGTTTATCCTAAACCTAATTTAGATCACGAGAGATCCTATCCATTTATTTGGAAAAGTGCTGAAGGTGGTTATGACGGTAAAGGTGTTAAAGTCATAAGACAAGCCAGTGATCTAACCGATTTACCTCAAGCAGAATGTATTTATGAGGACATGATCGATTTTGATCTAGAACTTGCAGTTATTGTTGCTCGTAATTACGATGGAGAGATGAAAACGTATCCAGTAGTAGAAATGGAGTTTCATCCAGAAGCAAATCAGGTAGAGTATGTAATATGTCCTGCGCGTATAAACATAGATATATCTGACCGAGCTCGTGAGTTAGCATTGAAAGTATCAGAATCATTTGAGCACGTAGGTTTGCTTGCAGTAGAGATGTTTCTGACCAAAACTGGTGAATTACTAGTTAATGAAGTAGCTCCAAGACCACATAATTCTGGACATTATTCTATCGAAGGTGCTATTACAGACCAATTTGAGCAACATATAAGATGTGTATGCAACTTACCCTTAGGAGCAACAGAAAGTACGGTAGCTAGTGTTATGGTGAATCTAGTAGGTGAAGAAGGTCATACCGGCAAAGTGATTTATGATGGTATAGAAAATATACTTGCGTTACCAGGTGTTACACCTCATATTTATGGTAAAAAAGAAACTAGACCTTTTAGGAAAATGGGTCATGTTACGGTTGTTGCTAGCGATGTGGTCGAAGCTCGTGAGCTTGCTGAAAAAGTAAAAAGTAGAATTAAGGTTGTTGCTGAGGTTTAATTTATTGATTTGATAATGTGCTAAAGTGATAATTATTTTAATTTGATAATATTATCTCACGATTAACTCTTTAACCTCGAAGCGCTATTTTATTTTGAACATTTTAGTGCCGAGGTTATTATCTTCTTCTATCTAGCCATTTTTTGAATACAAATGAATACAACAAGCCTATCACTACGATAGGTCCGACGACAGATAAAACCATCCACACGTCAGGAGTGACGCAATCTCTGCCGCAACCATTATTAGGCAGATATTGCCATCTTAAAACTAATAACATTTAATAGCTTTTTAAATTAGAGTAATAGGATAATTTAGTTGAATAATTTATTGTAAAATATCGACATTTTTATCAAGACTTATTTGATTTAACATCATCTTCTCCTCTATCTGTTTTCATTTTCCATTTACCATAAAATGCAAAACCTATAATAAAAATGATCAATGGTGGAAAAACATACCACCAACCTTCCATTGATTCTCCAGAAAGTCTGCTTGTAGTTTTATGTGGAGATAGTTGCAGGGAAATTATTTGAAGCTCAAGCGTCTGAAACATTTCTTTTAGCATTATTCAATATAGAATTCTCTGGATAAAATTAATGATTAGAATATAGATTATTTTATGTTAATTCTACTGATTTATAAATCTTAAAGAAACAAATTAATATTCAAGTAATTTGTTTGGGTTTATAACCTGTCAGGTTGCCCAACTAGTTGTATCATTTAATTTCAAACCCATTGTTATTGGGTGAAACATTACAAGTTCATCGATCGCTTAGAGTTAGAATGTTGCGAATGAAAATCGTTCTCGACCGCACTCGCACTGACATTTTATTTTTTCCTAAATCAAATCAAATATCTAATTTTTACAATCTTGAATCGTTAATCAATATTCTATATTCTTTACGGCGTACTCGCGCTTACTTGTAATACTTTACCATTATAAAACTTATTTCCTGTCAAGGCAAAATTCATTATATAGCTTGCCATTTCTGGTGCTGTTAATGGTGCTTGATAACCTGGAAAAGCTTCTTCTAGCATCTCTGTTTGTACGGCTCCTAAAGCAAGTGTATTAAAAGATGGTCCACTTTCTTTGTATTCTTCGGCAAGGAGTTCAAACAAGGTAATGACAGCTCCTTTTGCACTGGAATATGCTGCTAGTCCAGGGAACTTAGCACTTCCTTGAATACCACCCATAGAACTAATCGCAACAACGTGTGAATCTTTAGTAAACGCTGGTAATAGTGCTTGGGTTAATGATGCTACTCCAAAAACATTTACCGCATAACATTGCTGGAAATCTTCTGGTGTCAATTCTTGAAAAGGCTTATTGACTAACATTCCTGCATTGTGAATTACAACATCTATGCGATTCCATTTTGTTAGAATAATTTTAGCCGTTTCCTCGATACTAGACTGTGCACTTAAGTCTGTAGCTATCGCTTGAATGGAAGTGTTATCTAGTGCTTGAATGGCATCTATCTTTCGCGAAAGCGCTATGACCTGATGACCTGCATTTGCAAATAACTGAATCATTTCATAGCCTATTCCACGACTTGCTCCTGTTATTACGATTCTCTTACTCATCTATAGTGGTAGGTTTGGGAGTCAATTTGAGTTTTTCACCATTTACAACTTTAAAAACTCCTGGCATTACTGCATCAACGACATTTGCCATATGATCTGTATTTACAAGTGAGGTTTCATCACCTACCTTATGGTAGTGACCAAAATTTGTAAAATCAAAGGTGCAAAACGTTTGTGATGGGACATTGAATTCTTGAAAAAATGGATAATTATCAGATCGCTTAAACAAATTGAATTCTGCCGCTTTCTCTAATTTCCCTGTTACTGTAACACTCTCATTTGCCTCATTAAAAACTGTAGCCATATTAGAGCCGTCGTGACCTGTAACATATGTCAGATAAGGACTATCAATCATAGGAGTGCCTGTCATCTCAAAGTTGATCATTGCTACAACATTCATCCCTTCTTTTTTCATGCGTTGTGCCAGATGCTTAGAACCTACAAGACCTTTTTCTTCTGCAGAGAAAAGCGCAAAGACTACGGTTCTTCTATTAAATTGTAATTTTTTAAAGTTTTCGGCAATGGCAAGAACTGTAGCAGTACCTGTAGCGTTATCATTGGCGCCATTTGCAATACTATCTCCTTGAACGCCTTGCATCACTCCTATATGATCATAATGAGCACCGATCACAACTACCTCATTCATCATGTCTTTATCAGATCCTGTCATTACGCCTACTACATTAAATGCCTCTGTATCATTGACTTTAAAATCATCCATGAAAGCGCCTCTATAGGGCTTTACTCCCATTTCTTGAAATCGTTCTGAAATATAGATGGCTGCTTTTTCTATACCTTCAGATCCAGTATCACGACCTTTTAAATCGTCACTAGCAAGAAATGCGACATCTTGGGCAATTTGGATCGCACTAGACTTAGGCATTTTTATTTCAGTAGATTGATTAACTTTATTTAAAGCCTGCCCTAAGCGATCAGCTTTTTTTTGAGATCCACAAGCGACTAGGATACTTGCGATGAGTAAAATGGAGAGTGTTTTTTTCATGTTGGTTATTTAGTAAAAAGTAAAGATAATTGATTTAAGAACAAAACTTACAAAGGAGAGAAGATCAATACTTTTTAATATGATTCATGTAACGCAATATTTGTTTAGTTATAATCTTTTTATTTAAAGAAATCAAATTAAAAAAAAGCCGAATCTTTAGATCCGGCTTTTTTTACTTGTGAATTAATTATGAAATACCTAAACGTACATTACGATAGGGTTTTCTATATAAGATTTAAACGTTTGTAAAAATGCAGCTCCAGTCGCTCCATCTACCGTTCTATGATCGCACGCAAGTGTGATCTTCATTACATTACCTACTACTATCTGGCCATTCTTAACCACTGGTTTTTGAACAATAGCTCCTACAGACATAATCGCACTGTTAGGTTGATTGATAATAGAGGTAAACTCTGTAATACCAAACATTCCTAAGTTAGAAATAGTAAAAGTACTTCCTTGCATCTCGTCTGGCTGCAATTTCTTATTACGAGCTTTACCGGCAAGTTCCTTAACTTTCGCCCCTATTTGTTGCATACTCATTTGGTCTGCAAATGGCAATACTGGTACTAGAAGACCATCCTCTACAGCTACAGCAACTCCTACATGGATATGCTTAGCAATTATAGTGTTCTTATCAGTCCACTGCGTATTTACTTTAGGATGTTTTCTAAGCGCCATCGCTGCCGCTTTGATCACCATATCATTAAAACTGATCTTAGTGTCTGGTAACTCGTTAATCGCTTTTCTACTCGCGATAGCATTATCCATATCTAGATCAAGTCCTAGATAATAATGAGGTGCCGTAAACTTAGACTCGCCTAGACGTTTTGCAATTGTTTTACGCATTTGAGAGTTAGGTACTTCTTCAAAAGTTTCTGTTCCTACTGCTACAAATGAACTTGGAGCCGCTGAAACTCCAGCAGCAATAGGCGTAAAGTTTTCTATATCACTTTTTACAATACGACCATTCTCACCAGATCCAGAAACTTGACTAAGGTCTATTCCCTTTTCTTCGGCCATTTTCTTTGCTAATGGAGAAGCAAAAATTCTTCCTCCATTAGAATTTGAACTTGAAGCGGTACTCGAGCTTGAACTTGAAGTGCTTGACTTAGGCTCGCTTTTAGTTTCAGCTTTTGGAGTCTCTTTCTTAGCCTCTTCTTTCTTTTCTTCTTTCTTAGGTTCTTTTTTTGGAGTAGTGTCAGCATCTAATGAGATTCCAGAAACATCAGTTCCTGCAGGACCAATTATGGCTAGTAAGGAATCTACTTTTGCAGTTTCTCCTTCCTGAATTCCAATTTTAAGTAATGTCCCAGCGTTAAAAGACTCAAACTCCATTGTTGCCTTGTCTGTTTCAATTTCTGCTAGTATGTCTCCTTCTTCAACCTCATCACCTTCTTTTTTCAACCAGGAAGCAACCGTTCCTTCTTCCATAGTATCACTAAGGCGAGGCATATTTACAATCACAACTCCTTCTGGTAAATCAGATGAACTAGAACTAGAGCCACTTTCAGAATTATCATCAGAATCATTTGAAGAATCTCCATCATCATTTGGAGAAGAATCTTCTTTTGAAGCTTTTTCTTCTTTTTTATCTGAAGATGCGTCTCCTTCTAACAAAGCAGAAATATCTTCTCCTTCCTCACCTATGATGCATAATAATTGATCAACAGGAGCTGTTTCTCCTTCTTGAACACCTATATGTAGCAAGGTTCCTTCTTGAAAAGATTCAAATTCCATTGTCGCTTTATCGGTTTCGATTTCGGCTAGAATATCACCTTCTTCAACTTTATCTCCTACTTGTTTAAGCCACGCTGCAACAACACCTTCTTCCATGGTGTCGCTCAATCGCGGCATGTTTACTACCTCTGCCATGAGTTATGATTTTGCTGGTAAAAATGGATAATCTTCTTGTTCATATACGGCATCGTACATAACATTCTTTTCAGGGAATGGAGATTCTTCTGCAAATTTCTCACACTCAGCTACACGAGCCTTCACTCGCTTATTCATTGCTTTAATTTCATCTTCTTTAACGTCGTATTCTTTCATCAATCGGTCCTTTACTTGAGTAATAGGATCAATTTTCTGATACTCGGCAACCTCGTCCTTAGTTCGATATTTTTGAGCATCACTCATAGAATGACCTCTATATCTATAAGTTTTTAATTCAAGGAAAGTAGGTCCACCACCAGAGCGAGCTCTCTCAATTGCTTCGTGCATTGCTTCAGCCACTTTTTCTGGATCCATGGCATCCACAGGTCCACAAGGCATTTCATATCCTAGACCTAGTTTCCATATATCAGTATGGTTTGCAGTTCTAGCAACACTTGTTCCCATCGCATAACCATTATTTTCTACACAAAACACCACTGGTAAATTCCATAACATAGCAAGGTTAAATGCCTCGTGAAGGGAACCTTGACGTGCAGCACCATCTCCAAAAAACGTAAGAGTTACCGCATCCACATTATGGTACTTATCACCAAATGCGATTCCTGCTCCTAAAGGTATTTGCCCACCTACAATTCCATGACCACCATAAAAACGGTGTTCTTTAGAGAAGATGTGCATAGAACCTCCTAGACCTTGAGAAGTTCCAGTAGCTTTTCCATAAAGCTCTGCCATTACTCTCTTAGGATCAACTCCCATACCTATAGGCTGTACGTGATTACGGTAAGCAGTAATCATCTTATCCTTAGTAAGATCCATAGCATGTAAAGATCCTGCAAGAATTGCTTCTTGACCATTATAAAGGTGTAAAAATCCACGGACTTTTTGCTGAATATATACTTGAGCAAGCTTATCCTCAAACTTTCTCCAGAATAGCATTTCCTCATACCAGTTGAGTAATACCTCTTTAGTGACTTTTTTCATGTGATAATTTGTTAGGTATATCGCTTTCGCGAAAGCGAAACTAAAGACCAAATATAAAGATCAAATTCCAACTTTAACACAAAGCGAATAACAAAAATAGACCAAAAAAGGGGAAAGAAAAACCTATTGAAGGGTTAAAAATGTACGCAAACGTTATAAATAGTTTTTATCAAAAATAAGCGGCAACAAATCACTTAAGGAGTCTGACTTTAATACTGTTCCAGCAGCTCCCATAAAGTAAAGTTCGATAGGTGACTTTTGATTATTTTCATATTCAGCAATAGACTGCCTACATGCTCCACATGGTGGGACTGGCTTATGAAACGAATCATCCTTAGGGCTTGCTGTAATAGCCATCTTCAAAATCTTTACACCTGGATATTGAGCTCCCGCTGAGAAAACAGCTACACGCTCTGCACAAAGTCCAGAAGGATAAGCAGCATTCTCTTGATTATTACCGGTAACTACAACACCATTCTCTAATATTAACGCACAACCTACCGTAAAATTAGAATACGGCGCATAGGCTTTGTGCCTAGCCTTAATCGCATCTTGCATTAAGGACTGATCTTGAGATGAGAGTTCTCCCATATTCTCATAGACCTCTAACGTAGTATGTAACTCTAGCTTCTTGATGACCTAGTATTCTGTGTACTCGTCACCAAAATTGAACGTAAGACCAAATCTTAACGTTCCTTCTAGTGGACTATTAACTCTACTTGTAGAGAAAAGATAGGATAGATCAATATTGATTTGTGAAAACTCAAATCCAGCTCCTAAGGCTAAGAATTTTCGCGCACCTTTATCATCTGCCTCGTTAAAATAACCTGCACGCAATGCAAAGGCGTCATTATAGGTGTATTCTGCACCTAAAGCCCATGTAAATTCTCTTAATTCTTCACTAAAGCCTCCTGGAGCATCACCAAATGATTGAAAGATTCCAGAAATAAAAGTTACATCATCGTCTTCTCCTTCTAAAATTTCTCTAGGTGTACCATTTCCATTTGCATCTCCATCTTCTCTAATAGGTGGAGTAGGCACTAGTAATTTATTTACCTCAGCAGTCACACCTATTTTACTGAAACCGTCATTAAGAATAAAGTCAAAACCACCGCCTAAGGCTAGATTAGTAGGAATAAAATTTTCTTGTCCTCCAGCGTCATAAGAAATTTTAGGACCTATGTTACTTATATTAAAACCACCGCGCCAGCGACCATTAAAGTTATCATAAGCATTTTCTTCAGATTGATAGTAACCAGAAACATCCACCGCAAAACTATTTGCTGCACTAGCGTCATTATCAACACCTTGTATACGTAAATCAGATCTTAGAAAACGACCTGTTACCGCCATTGCAAACTGCTCGCTAAGCTTTAAGGAATAAGTTCCATCGAGAACAAATTCATTAGGATTCTCTTCTCTTCCAGGATCTGCAGCGTCTTGTCTTAGGGTGATAGAACCTAAAGAAAAATATCTTAAACTTCCTGCAAATGCACTTTGTTCATTAATTCTATTTGAATAAACTAACTGAGCTATAGCAATATCATCTACTAGATTACCTAGATAAGGAGTATATGCTACCCCAAATTTTTGAGCTCTTGTACTGAAAGCATATTTAGCCGGATTCCATTGCTGAGACCACGCATCTGGACTAGTAGCTACACCCATATCTCCCATACCAGCAGCTCTAGGATCACCAGCTATTCTCAAAAATGGTAAGGCTGTTGTGATAACTCTGGTATCGTTATCCTGTGCATTGCTTACACTGGGTATAGCAAAAGTTGCAGCTATGAAAAGTAATAATATCTTCTTCATCAATAAGTTTTATCGGATCGCAAATATATGTTAATCCACATGATTATAAAATAACGAGCTTTTCTATCTTGCTCGCAGACTTGTTAGTTAACGTTGATTTTACGGTTATCTTATATATATAAACACCTTTTCCTAATCGCTGTCCAAAATCATCTCTTCCATCCCAAGTTATTTCTCTAGAAGTAAAACCTGTTGTAGTTAGATTTCTGTTTTGTGACCATACTACCTTGCCACTTATAGTCATGACCTGAACTTGAACATCTAAAGGCTCAAAAGGCCTATTATGATTGAACCAAAACTCCGTATAAGAAGTGAATGGATTAGGATAGTTTAAAACTCTAGTCAGCTCAACACCATCAGATTCAGAAACTACAAATTGAATCTCGTTCATCGCACTATTATTGTACGTATCCCACGCTGTTACCTTTAATGTATGCAAACCTGGCTCAATATCTCTAAGTGGAAAAAACACTTTACCGCGAGTAAAATCATCTTCATTTGCTTCATAATAATCATTGAGAATATATGGATTAGTCTCATCTCCATCTAGAATACCTGTAATGTCGTGACCTATACCACTAGAAGTATTTATACCGTTATCATCACTCAAAAATGCAAGAAGAAAAGGATCGCTATCAGTTAATCCACCTGACACAAAGTTAGTATCATTCATAAATAACTCTACCTCTGGACCTACATCATCTACAGGTGCATTGCGATTAATACCACCTATTTGAATTTCTTGAGAAAAACCATTTTGATCTTCTGGCAAATTATCCCTTTTTGCATAGAAAGAAACTCTTCCTTCACCTACAGGTATTTGAGTGTCCCGAGGCATTATGAAGTCAAATTCAAATTCACCATTAGTAATTGTTGCCTGACCTCTAAATAAAGCTTCTCCTAACTGAGTAAACGGTAATATTATTACAGGATCACCTGTCCCATCGTTCCCTAAAGTCTCACGGTTTATTTCTTTATCAAATACAGTAACCGCTAGTGTACCGTTGTAGTCAGTTATGCGACTGCCTGAAATATTTTGTACCTCTCCACCCAATGTTACGCGATCAAGAGCTTTCAAAACATCAGTATTAGTAGCTACAGGATTTCCATTAACTGTTGTAAGCACCACTTTAGGTAAAGGAAACGCCAATTTTAATGCTGGATCTCCTAAAAAAGCAATGACTCTACGAGTTGAAGTAGCTTGAAAACTAGGGTCTGTTTTAGACAATCTTAAAGCCTCAGCCATCGATATAGGCTCTACATTACTATAACCGAACAAGTATTGATCTAAAATATTATTAAAACCAGCACCTACATTTACGAATATGAGCCTATTAGTTGCAACTGTAGCAATCGCTCCTCCTTGCGCATTCAAATAAGTTAACTCACCACCACTTACTCGTAAGGGGTTATCATATCTAGTAAACTCACAAGTTACCGTAATGAATAAAGGCAACGTATTAGGGTTTCTTAAGTTTTGAACTAAAGACTGAGTAATAACAAACTCTCTTGCTAATCCATCCTCATTACCATGTCCAAAATAATTGATTACCAGAGAACCTTGTTCAAAAGCATCGCGTATATCATCTACTGCGTCAGGATACTTAGGTCCTCCGGCAGTACTAAACTGCTGATAACTGTCTAGTAATATCTTGTTTACATTATAATCCGGTCGGTTTGCAAATATTTCATCTCCTAAGTTATTTACATTTTCTTGTAAGGTAGCATCTGAAGGAATATCTGGATCGTCCCCAATAAGTGTGATATTATTTCTCCATTTATCAAAAGCAGGTTCTGCGGTATAACTTATCACTTTATCTACCATTTCTCTAGCTTCCTGAAGGTCGCTAACTATCATTCTACCGACTGCAAGATCCATTAAGTCACTTGCTACTACATTTCCTTCACCATTATCCATAAACGTAAAAAAGTCATCAGTACAATAAGAGACAGTTAAAGAGGTGCTTTGAGCACTTAAAAAAGTAGGAACAATATTATCTCTAACTCTAATTCTGTCTTTGTAATCATAACTAGCATCTCCAAACATATTCAGATATTGAATCCTATTTGCTGGAGAAGATGCATTATCATATATGTACCTTACAAAATTTCTTATAGCGCTTATTTCTTGACGTCCTTCAGAAAACTCATTATAAATTTCTTGTAGGGTAACCACTTTGGTATTAAGGTTACTTTCTACAATATGATAATTGGCAAGTCGTTGCGCTTCACTTTCTAGAAATTCTGGTGTAACAATTAAATAGTCTATATCTCTAAAGTTGCCCGAACTATCATTGAATATGGTACCTTTTAGATTTTGATTTGCTACTCTACTGTTACTTATGCTTATTGCATTATAATAATCAGAGTCATCAACTGCAATATATTCTTTCGCTATTCCTCCTACATCAAAAAAAGAAAAAGCAGCATCAGCAGTAGAGTTAACAACCTTAGTAACGTTATAAGGATCTGTAACGTCCCAAACCTCTTTTACATCACTCGAATTAGAGAATTGATAAGCTACAACACCTGATTGCGAGGTGGCATCAGGAACACTAAATCTAAACTGATTGCCAGTACCTGTTAATGATTGAGGCACTTCAAGATCTATGTAGTCTAAAAAGCCTTGCGCCCCAGGATTACCGTTATTGTTATAACTCACGGTTATACTTACGTTTGATGTAGAAATATTAGTACTTGTATTAAGAAAAGCCGCTCTACTTGCCGCATTGATATTTTGACCTGCAAGACCGTTTAAACTTGTAGAGCCTAAATTTTGACCATTTAATGAAAAAGACATGGTTGTGCCATTATCTGCAACAGCACCAGTCGTTATTCTTATGCGCGCCGGCAAGGAACTAACAACATTTTCAAAATCAAATTCAAAGGTTTGCTCTGGTTCAAAGTCAAAACGCTCCCCATACCATATACGACCTATAGATCCTATATTGCGCTCATCTACTTCATGATGTTGTTTTCCATAATAATAATCGTAGGTAGTCGATGGAACTCCTGAAGGCTGTACAAACGGTAAAATTCTTTTACCTATTGCACCATCAACTGTAATGTAGTAATAAGAGTCATCTGTATAAGGGTTAATAAAACTATCATTTTCTGCCACAAAATCAGTATCAGTCGCCACACCATAAAACAAAATTACATCTCCATTATCAAAAGAGCCGTCACTATCTCCAGTGACAGTTATCGCAAGTTCTGGAGCATCATAGAATTGATCATCACTATTAACTAGCGGCAATGATTTACCACCATGCCCATAAATTTTTATACGAGAAGGATCTATAGAATTCACATCAATTCCTAAATTAGAAAGAAAGGAACTATTAATACGGTGCACTCCTGTGTTTTCCACTTTAAAACGGTACCAATTCCCAGATGCTAATATTGAATTACCAAAACTTGCCGTCTTTTGTTGTACCTGTATCGGTGCTTGCTCGTATGAATAACTAAATGACAACACCTTTTTATATTGGTTCCCATCCTTGTATATAGGAGAAACTTTTAATTGTGCATAATTACGCTTTCGCGAAAGCGCATTTCTTAAACTATATTGAAATTCATTAGGCACTCTAGATACATCTAGTTGCCCAAGATCACGTTTATTAATTACTTGGGTTTTTATGTTACTTATACGTATGGAAAACTCATTAACCTTTTGATTTGATTCAAAACTTTTTGACCAAAATATTTGATCACCATCA
>NZ_MAAX01000213.1 GCF_002162835.1 Nonlabens dokdonensis | reverse complement strand
CTCTAGAGGCGCCTCAATATTATTAGTATATAGCGATCCTGTACCTAATCCTTGTGGCATTTGAGCACCTAGTGTATAAGTAAATTGCGCAATAGCATTAAGTCCTACATTAGACTCAAGCGCACTAGTAATCCACCAGCCAGTGTTGCGTTGCACTGCCAGATCTATCCATTCTCTAGTACTTTGAAAGCCACCTACCAGTGCAGGTTTCAAGATAATATATTGAGGTTGAATGGTGTCCAGACATTTTAGTTTTTCTTCTCTATTAAAAAGACCTATTAACTCCTCATCTAGAGCAATATCTACAGGCGTTTGCTCGCACAGTGCAGCCATCTCTTGCCACTGACCTTGCTTAATAGGTTGTTCAATACTATGGACTCGATATTTTGAAATCTCTTGCAGTTTGTGCATCGCGTTTTGTGGAGAAAATGCTCCATTTGCGTCTACTCTTATGGTGACCTCGCTTTCGCGAAAGCGAGAACGTATCAATTTTAACAAACTCATTTCTGCTTCAAAGTCTATGGCGCCTATCTTCATTTTAATGCAATTGAAACCAGCTTTGAGCTTCTCTTCTAATTGCCGCATCATAAACTCTTGATCGCCCATCCAGACCAGACCATTTATAGAAATGGAGTCTTTACCTTCTGTAAATAGCGATGGAAATAAAGTAAAAGCATCACTGGATTGTAACGAACGCAACGCCATTTCATAACCAAATAGTATCGATGGCCATTCTTTTAATTCTTGCATGATTACTGCAGGCGGCATGGAGATGTGATCACAAGTCCATTGTAATTTTTCTTCAAAACCAGGCCGGTCATCTATAGAAAGACCTTGAAACATATTGATCTCTCCTATTCCTTTTTTCTCGCCGTTATCAAGAATTAAGAACCATGTGTTTTTAGTTTTAAGAATACCTCTTGAGGTCCCTGCTGGCTGCTTAAAATCAAGGACGTATTTCTGTATCGTTGCTTTCATGAGGTGAAGATAATTACTGAAGTGTGATTTATTCAGATATTAACAAAGTTTACGATAGAACTTACCGATCACTGATAAATTTAAAACCTGCTTATTTCTTAGATTAACAATCTCGAGCCATTTTTTTTGGAATGACACTGTTCGGTTGACAAACTTGGAGAAAAGTTCTAAGAGATTCCTGATAATTTGCTTAGGCAAATTTCTGGAATTAAAACTACCCTTTCCTTTTCACTGTCCATTCAAACTGGAACTCACTTACTTGAACTCCATCTTCATTAACACCTTGCGAGGTCATCCAGACCGTTTGTCCTTCTCCTGTAGCAATAGTTCTCTCGATTGCTTCTTTAATGGCAAGCCCATCATGGCATTTAAAAGTAATGAGTCCTGTAGCCTTTTTAGTAAATGTAGCTTTATTATTTGCGACTAGCATAGAAACTTTAGCATCATTTCTCTCTATATATGACATAACTAAAGCACCTGTAGAAAGCTCTGCCGCCATGGCTTGTACTGCAAAATACATGCTTTTAAAAGGGTTTTGATTGAACCACTTGTGTTTTACAGTAACGGTACAATTTTGATCATCTATTTCTTGACATCGTACACCTGTCCACCAGCAGCTAGGTAACTTTAAAAAGGTAAATGCATTGATTTTCTTAGGTGTAATCATAAAATTGATAATTTATTTCAAAAAAATATTAGATGATCAAAAGTAATGAAAAGGCTTGTATTTGTTACGCTTTAGCGAAAGCGAAATTTAAAAACACATTCGCTAAATTAAAATATTTAGTACTTTGTATTGCATAATACTATCTTTTAGACATATATTTGCATAAAAAAATAATATGCTATGGAATCAACAAATCAAAATAACCACCACAATATTGCTACAGGTATTCATTTACTGACATTCGGTAAATGGCTTTTTCCTTTAGGTAATTTCATTTTGCCCATTCTATTATGGATGGTCAATTCAAAGAAATCAGACTTCATAGATAGACATGGTAAACAAGCGATCAATTTTCAAATAAGTGTAACTCTTTACACCATTGTACTTGCTTTTATAGGCGGTGGAGTGATTATAGGATCTATGATCTCTGGTGGACCTAGTTTATGGGAAGCAATGGATCATGGTGGTGATTTCCCTTTCTGGAACGATATGGGAATATTTAGTACCATCATTGCGAGCGGTGTTATATGTGGAACAGCCATATTTGCCTTAGGTATTATAGATCTAGTTTGTACTATAAAAGCTGCTATTAAAGCGCATGATGGAGAAATGTATGATTATCCATTAACAATTAATTTCATACCTCATCATGATGAAGTAGAGGTTGTAAAAGAAAAATAATATGAAGATAGAAAACACAAAAGCGCAAATGCGCAAAGGAGTACTAGAGTACTGCATTCTATCCATCTTAAAGGAAGAAGATGCTTACGTAGCTGAGATCTTAGACACTTTAAAAGATGCTAAAATGCTAGTTGTAGAAGGTACGATTTACCCATTACTCACCAGACTTAAAAATGCTGGTCTACTCAATTACAGATGGGAAGAAAGTACTGGTGGACCACCACGTAAATATTACGGACTGACAGAAACAGGAAAAATATTTTTAACGGAACTTACTACCACCTGGGACGATCTTAAAAATGCAGTTAACCTAGTGACCAAATCAAAAACAACAAAATCATGAACAAGACCATCAACATAAACCTAGCTGGGCTGTTCTTCCATATAGATGAAGATGCCTACCAACGACTGCAACGTTATCTAGCGGCAGTACGTAAATCATTTGCCGGCACTAGTGGTGCTGATGAAATAATGAGCGATATAGAATCACGCATCGCAGAGCTCTTTCTTGAAAAACGAGCTAACGATCAACAGGTGATTTCCATAACCCATGTAGAAGAAGTTATAAATATAATGGGGCAACCTGAAGATTATGAGGTTGACGAAGAGATATTTGAGGAACAAACTTCTCAAAGAAAATATAGATCTACAGGTAGAAATAAGCAACTTTTTAGAGACACTCAAAACGGTTATGTAGGTGGTGTTGCGAGCGGTATGTCTTACTATTTGGGAATTGATGCCGTTTGGGTAAGAGTTATTTGGGTTCTCATCACTCTATTTAGTGCTGGATGGACCATTCCTATTTATATACTTTTTTGGGTTCTAGTACCGGATGCAGTTACTACTAACCAGCGTCTCACGATGATGGGAAAGGAAGTAAATATTTCTAACATAGAAGAGAATTTCAAGCAGGGTTTTGAGCCTGTGGTTGACGGGCAGACCGACGCCAGCCACCATATAGTAGGTCAAAAAGGAAAAAGAGGATCGATTAGATTTTTTGGATTTTTAGGAAGACTCATAAAAGGTTTTTTTAAAGCAATAATTAAAATTATAGGACTCGTAGTGTTTCTATCGGCAATTACTGGATTAATAGGTCTGATAGTTTCTATTATTACTGCTAGTGTAGTTAATGTAGATGGTCAGAATTTGATACATTTATTTGATCTTGTGATTCCACACGAGCAAGCCTCTTGGCTACTCTTAACTGCGATTGTGTTTGCTGCAGGAATTCCACTACTCATTCTAGCAATTTTAGGATTGAAATTGTTAGTAAATAATTTGAAGTCCATAGGTATGCCTGCAGAAATAGTTCTCATCGTACTTTGGGTGATCTCGATTATAGTCATAAGTGTATCTGCTGCGCAAATAGCAGCAAGTCAAGCATTTGATGCAAATGTTATAAATGTGGAAGAACATATTATTGATAAAGAAAATGTTTTTGAACTCAATTTATTGAAAAATACCGATCTTGGTAATGATGTGTACGTAAATAATAATGGAATAAGAGTTATAGACTATAATGGAGAAAAAGCAGTTAGAATTAATGAAGTAAGAGTTGCCATTGCACAAAGTAGAGACAGCCTAGCCTATGTAAAGCTTAATTTTAAAGCTACTGGCGATTCTTTTTCTAAAGCAAAATCTAATGCAGAGTCTTTAGTATATGAATATCAATTAACTGAAAACTCTTTTACAGCTCCTAACTATGTTATCGCACCTAAAGGAACTGGAGTATTTGGTCAAAAAGTGAATGTCACAGTATACTTACCAGAAGGAACTAAGATAAAACTTAACAGAAGATTTCAATACAACTATTACAACTGGATAGGTGATGACATTATAGATTTAGGTCGTAATAAAGATCAGGTATTTCAAATTCAAAACCGTAAAGCGATATGCTTAGATTGTCCTATAGAAGAAAATCTAAATACAGATGATGCGTCAGAATTGAATCTGGAAATAGATTCAAGTACATCTACAGCTGGTCAGTGGAAATACTCAGAAGATGATGAGCAGATGAGCAAGACCAAAACAGATACTTTACAAAATGGAAGCCTATCAAAAACAACGATTACAATTGATAAATAAATGAATTAATTAATTCAAGTTGACGTTCTACGCTTGTGATTGAGATGTAGAACACTTAACCGCTCTATTTTATTATGGAGCGGTTTTTGTTTTACCTTTGTTAATTAAATATTTAACATGTAAAAATTAGTACTATTTATGTTTGCAATAACAACTTCTATTGTAAACGCTCAAGATCTTGTTAAAGTGAAGGGTAATCGAGAAGTAACTACAGAAATAAGCCCACTTAACTCTTTTGAATATCTTGAGATAAGCGGTGACTATGAAATTGAAATCGTTCCAGGTGTGGCTCCTCAAATCGAGATTACTACAGATTCTAACTTACACCAGTATCTTGCAGCAAGCGTGGTAGATGGTAAACTAGTCGTTACTACTACAGCTAGAATACGTTCTAAAAAAGAAATGAAATTTAGAATTGTTTATGGTCCTGAACTCAATAAAATTACAGTTACTGAAGATGCTCAACTCTCCTCTGTAACAAGTTTAACCTTTGATGATCTAGAATTGAACATTAAAGAAGATGCAGAAGTTTATATGACTGCCAATGTTGCTAGACTCAACCTATACGCTGAGAAAAGCACAAATGCAGAATTGAACCTTACTGGGAAAACAGCTGTTATTAATCTAGAAGATAATGCAGAAATTAAAGCACTTATTAAATACAGTGATCTAGAATTAAACGCTAAGGACAGAATAGACGCTCGTATTGAAGGCGATGTAGATAGTGGTATAATTAATCTTAAAGACCGTTCTAGCATAGAATTTAAGAATCTTGTATTTGATAAGCTGGATCTTAAAATGAAAAATAATACAAATGCACAAGTGAATGTAAAGGGAAACTTTTACCTAGAATCTACAGATGATGCCGAAGTCTCTCTTTATGGTTCACCCAGCATCAAGATCAACAAGTTTACAGGAAAGTCTGTAATAAGAAAACAATAATTAAATTCTTATAAATTAAAAATCCCCTTTGAAAACTTCGTTTTCAAAGGGGATTTTTTTTTCATCGTATAAATAAATTACATCTCCAGTCTATTTTTATCTATTACTAGAAGGCTATAATTAGCTTATGCTGTAATCACCAGCCTTTACCTCATCTACTACACCTACATCTGCTAAGTAGCGCTCTGCATCTAGAGCAGCCATACAACCTGTTCCTGCGGCAGTAACTGCTTGTCTGTAAATTTTATCTTGAACGTCACCTGATGCAAAAACTCCAGGAAGATTAGTTTTTGTTGAGCCAGGAACGGTTTTTAAATAACCGTCTTCTCCCATTTCCAGTTGACCTTTAAAAATATCTGTGTTAGGCTTATGCCCTATCGCGATAAAAATACCGGTGATTTCTATCTCGTGCTTTTCTTGAGTTTGGTTATTTACGATACGTAATCCCTCAACAACTTGATCTCCTAAAACTTCATCAACCTCAGAGTTGTATAATACTTTGATGTTCTCAAGACTATTTACTCGGTGTTGCATAGCCTTAGAAGCACGCATGTAGTCTTTACGTACTAACATGGTTACACTCTTACAAATCTTAGCAAGATAAGAAGCCTCTTCTGCAGCGGTATCTCCTGCTCCTACTATGGCTACATCTTGATTTTTATAGAAAAAACCATCACAAACCGCACAGGCACTTACTCCACCACCACGTAAACGTTGTTCACTAGGTATATTTAAATATTTTGCTGATGCTCCAGTAGAAATAATCACAGTATTAGCTTCAATCTTAGTTTTCCCATCAACTACAGCAGTGTGAATACCACCTTTTTCTGTAGCAAAGTTTACCTCAGTAATCATACCTATACGCACTTGAGTACCAAAACGCTCTGCCTGTTTCTGTAAGTCTACCATCATCGCTGGTCCATCGATTCCATCAGGATAACCAGGGAAATTATCTACCTCTGTAGTAGTAGTAAGTTGTCCACCTGGTTCCATACCTGTATAAACTACCGGTTTCATATCTGCACGAGCAGCATAAATAGCAGCCGTGTATCCAGCAGGACCTGAACCTATGATCAAACACTTAATTCTTTCTATATTTTCTGACATAATTATAAAACTTTGTATGATTCCATCTGCAAATTTATATCTCACAGATATTACACAAATGTAAGATTATGAAATAGGAAAATCTTATTCTTATGATCACTATTTGTTATCTGTTTATTAAGGTTTTCCATAAGCAGCAATTATCTTTGAACGATGCCGCAAGTTTACCTTAATCCTATTACTCAAGAAAAAGCTACTATACTCAAAACAAGTGAGCAAACTAATGGCGCTTATACTTTAATAGAAGTAGAACTACAGCCTGGCGGCGGTAATCCCATCCACTTTCATGAGCGATTTACTGAAGACTTTTATCCGCAGGAAGGTGTTCTTGGGGTTCATTATTTAGGAGAAGAAATCATGTTATCTCCAGGAGAGCATTTTAAAGTGCCGCTTCTAGATGTGCATCGATTTTATAATCCTAATGAGCATCCTATCGTTTTTCAAGCAAAATTAGAGCCTGGACAACCTGGATTTGAAAATTTTATGGCGGTACTTTTTGGTCTAGTAAATGATGGGAAAACATTCAGCAAGAATCAAATCCCATATAACCCTTTTCACGCTATTCTTTTATTACATTGGGGCGATACTCAAGTAGATCATTTTCTCTTTAGATGGATAAAACCCTTGCTTTCTTTGTTAGTTACGCTTTCGCGAAAGCTAGGTTATGAAAAAAAACTTCTCAAAAAATATAAAACCGAATAGCATTCCAGACAATTGAAAGCGAATTGTTTGCAGGATTTGAGATGTAATATTGCTTAAGCAAAAGCGAAATTTTCAAAATGATTTTTTACCATCGATGAAATCTAGTTTGCAACTCCATTAACTATATCGTAACATTACAGTCCATCAACTAAATTCTATGGAAAGTCAAAATATTAACAACGAAGACGAGAAAATAATTGAAAACAGAGAACTGAGTATTTGGGAAGCACTTATTCCTGTAATTGCTCTAATTGGGATGCTAGCATACAATGTTTTTATTTACGGAGACAGTGCTTTAGGAGGAACAAACCAGTTCATTCTTATTTTAGGTGGTGCAATTGCTGCGATAGTAGGTTTTAAAAATAAAGTTTCATACAAATCCATGGTAGAAGAGGTTGCACAAAATCTAAAATCTACCACTGGAGCTATATTGATCTTGCTCATGGTAGGTGCGCTAGCTGGTACCTGGCTGGTAAGTGGTATTATACCGACGATGATTTATTACGGACTAGATATATTAAATCCAACTATTTTTCTTGCAGCATGCGTTATCATTTGTGCAGTAATTTCTGTAGCTACTGGAAGCAGCTGGACGACTAGTGCGACTGTAGGTATTGCTTTAATAGGTATTGCTGGCGCGCTAGGAATAAGTCCAGGAATGACCGCTGGAGCAGTATTGAGTGGTGCTTACTTCGGCGATAAATTAAGCCCGTTAAGTGACACAACAAACCTTGCTCCTGCTATGGCTGGAACAGATTTATTCACACACATTAAATATATGACACTTACTACGGTGCCTACTATAGTAGTTACTTTACTAGTATTTGTAATACTTGGATTTACTAATGACACCAGTGGTAATGCTGATGTTTCTCAATATCAAAATGCGATAGACGCTACTTTTAATACCACACCATGGCTATTCTTAGTACCAGTTGCTGTAATCGCCATGATTGTAAAGAAAATTTCTCCTTTAATTGCCTTGCTTATAGGTACATTGCTAGCAGCTGTTTTTGCATTGATTTTTCAACCAGATATTGTTCTTTCTGTTTCTGGATTGAAAGAATGGACATTTGAAGCAGCTTATAAAGGAATTATGAATTCTATTACTGTAAAAACTTCTGTAAATCCTATCTCTGATAATCCTCAAATTGTTGAAGAACTTTCTGGCCTTTTTGAAGGAAAAGGAATGGAATCTATGTTAGGCACTATTTGGTTGATTATTTGCGCAATGGTTTTTGGAGGAGTGATGGATGCTATAGGCGCTTTAAGTCGTATCTCAAGAAGCTTGTTAGAACTGTTTAGTAGTACTTTTGGATTGTTCTTTAGCACCGTTGCCAGTTGTCTTGCGATTAATGTGACTGCTAGTGATCAATATTTAGCACTGGTAGTACCAGGTAAAATGTATGAAAAAGCGTATAGAGATAAAGGACTGGCTCCTGAAAACTTGTCTCGTACATTAGAAGATTCTGGAACAGTGACTTCGGTTCTAATTCCATGGAATACCTGCGGTGCTTACCATAGTAGTACTTTAAGTGTGAGCGTAGCAGATTATGCTATTTATGCGATATTCAGTTGGTTATCACCTATAATGACTTTAATCTTTGCTGCGTTTAGTATTAAAATTAAACAATTAATAAGTAAAGGTCCTACACTAAGCACGTTAGGAGAAGAACCTTCTCAATTATAAAAAATT
Source organism: Nonlabens dokdonensis (assembly GCF_002162835.1). Taxonomy (GTDB): domain Bacteria; phylum Bacteroidota; class Bacteroidia; order Flavobacteriales; family Flavobacteriaceae; genus Nonlabens; species Nonlabens dokdonensis_B. Next base: position 12,661 of record NZ_MAAX01000213.1, on the reverse strand, counting down.
GTATTTCATTACACCTAAACAAGAATTCAAACCATGAAAAAATTTCTTTATGCGCTTATTTTGATAACCTGTTATCACGCTCAAGGTCAAGACCGCTTTAAAGGAGTAGAAATAACTGCTACTGCGTTAAGTGATCAGGTGTATATGTTGCAAGGAGCTGGAGGAAACATTTTGATTCAAGTTTCTGAAAATGAAGTGGTAATGATAGACTCTCAATTTGCACCACTAAGTGATAAGATAAAAGAAGCCATTAGTAAAATTACCGATAGCCCTATTAAGTATTTGATAAATACTCACCATCATGGAGATCATACTGGTGGAAATGCAAACTTTAATACAGAAGAAACTATTCTCATTGCACATAAAAATGTATTGAATAGGTTACAAGAAAGCGATAAAGAAGAAAGCTTTTTTCCTGAACAAACCATCGATGAATCGTACGAGCTAGCCTTACCAGATGCAAATAATTTAATCATTCACGTTCATAATGCGCATACTGATGGCGATAGCTTTGTGTATTTAACCGAAAGTAATATAGTACACATGGGCGATGTCTTTTTTAACGGCCGTTATCCATATATTGATTTAAAATCTGGTGGCTCTATTTCTGGATATATTGAAGCTCAAAAGACAGTATTGAACACCATTAATGAAGAAACGAAAATTGTTCCAGGACATGGAGCAATAGCTACTTATAACGACCTAGCGACTTATATTCCCATGCTTGAAGATTTAAAGAAAACTATAAAAATCGCCATAGCAAACGGTAAATCTAGAGAACAAGTAGAAAAAAACACTTCTCTTACTAGAAAATACGACTCCCAAGGTTTTGGAGACGGTTTTATAAGTTCTTCAAAGATTAGAACTACGATTTACGATAGTCTTATCCTAGAATCTCAAGGTAAATAATTTTAAAATATGAGAGCCCTAGTAATCTCTGGTGGAGGAAGCAAAGGAGCCTTTGGTGGTGGCGTAGCTCAATACCTGCAAAATGAATTAAGACACTCTTATGATCTTTATATTGGAACGTCCACAGGTAGTTTACTTATCGCTCATCTTGCCTTAAATAAAATCGATAAGATTAAAGAAGTTTATACGAGCGTCAATCAATCTTCAATTTTTAATCGCAGACCATTTCTTGTAAAACGTGATAAATATGGACAAGAACAAATAAGCATTAACCATTACAAAGTATTACGTAATTTCCTTAGAGGTTCTAAAACTTTTGGAGAAAGTAAAAACCTTAGAAAACTTATAAAGAAAACACTTACTCTAGAAGAGTTTCAAGAATTACAAGACGGTGCTAAAGATGTAGTAGTGACTGTTTCTAACCTTTCTATGAACGAAACAGAGTACAAATCTATAAAAGACTTTAATTACGAAGATTTTATAGACTGGATCTGGATATCGTGTAACTACATACCTTTCATGAGTCTGGTAAGAAAAAACAGTTGTGAGTATGCAGATGGTGGTTTTGGAAGCATGGTACCTATTAAAGAAGCTATCGATCGAGGCGCAACAGAGGTAGATGTTATCATACTAGAAACTGAAGTGATGTACTATAACAACTTACCTTCTAAAAATGTTTTTTCCTTAATTTCTAACCTTCATGGCTTTATGATGGATCGCATTGAGAAGCAAAATATTACCATAGGTAAATACGTTGCAAATCATCATGATGCAATAATTAATCTCTACTATACTCCTACAGTTCTCACTACTAATTCATTAATCTTTAAAAAAGAGAAAATGAAATTATGGTGGGAAAGTGGTTTTCAGTATGCTGCTAGTAAAAATGTAGAATTAAATGAGATCAAGCCAGAAGAATAAATTCTACTTAAAAAGAGTTATTTACATATCTTAAAAGAACTAGATTTCTACAGTTCTAGCACTTTAGGCATTAATCCTGCTCGCTTTATTAAACCTTTATTAGTAGATAAGGATCTCGCTTTCGCGAAAGCGGAAACAAAACAATCACCGTGCATCAAATTTTATAAACCATAAAAAACCACCACTAGTAAAAGTGATGGTTCAGGTTTAAGTAAAATAAGGGGAAACTATTTTTTTACGATTCTGCCAGAAAAATTTTGGTTGCTATCATCTGTGATTTTATAAACATAAATACCTGGCTTTAATGATCCTGCAGGATAATTTACTGTAAGATTACCATATTCAGTTTTAATATACTGAGCATCAACTACTCTACCAGAAAGATCGTACAGCGTTACAGACACATTCTCGCTATGTTTAACCAGTAGAAATGTTGTTTGATTAACAAAAGGATTAGGATAATTACTAACCACTGCTTGTTCTAATGGGTTTACATTTGAAATACTTAAAGTGCTGTTAGATTGAAACTTAAGCTCACTAATATTTAAATTAAATGGCTGGAAAGTACTGTAGTCACCACTGATAGAAAATACAACAGATCTAAAGTTGCTGCTTGAAGTAGACATTCCGTTTGAGTTTATAAAATCATCAAAATTGATGGTCACATTTGTCGTTGATGAGTGCGCTGGGATAGAATAGCGATAACGATCTGTCCATGCTATAGACTCATCTGTAATTAAAATGATTTCCATAGGTAATGAATTGCTTACTTGAAAAGACATTTGATCATAATTTGTCACATCTACTAGTTGATCACCAGCTTTGAGATGTCTAAACAGGTTCAATGTTTCTTTAATCTGACCTTGAATACTTGGATTTCTTTCTACATAGTAAATATCATTTGCAGGAAAGGAAAGTGTAGAGGTTATATTAAAGTTATTGATTATTACTTCTCCATCAATATAATCTGTTCCCCATGGACCATCTGCTAAGTATAAAGCATCAATTTGATCATTAGGTCCAGTTGATAGAGAAATACCAGCATCAAATATGCCACCTGTAGCTACCTCGACAGTTTCAGTGTAATCACCGGTTAAACTTATAGTACTTGAATAAGGAATTACACTGGCAACCTCAGTTGACTTTAAGTTTGCGTTCAAAGCAATAGAAGGTAAACGTTGCAAATTGTTTATTTCTAAATGTAATTTACCATTCTCATAATATCCACTACGTACAAATACCGGTGGCACGATATCATTGAGCAACTGACTGTTTAAAGGTTTTTCTGTAGTATAGGTATCTAGAATATGATTTACTATATGAAACACTTGAGCATAAGTACTTCCCCAAACTTGGTAATTGTTATAATCTCCAGATGGATATCTATCAATACTCCAATAGCTAAATATGTCATTCTCTAAAGCTCCTAATTTAATAGAAAAACTCACCGCATACTCCACAGCTCCATTATCTCTTATTATCGTAGAAGTTAATAGCTGGTGACCTCTAGCGGTAACAGCTCTAACATCATCTAATGTAGAATTATTAAGTCTATCGCATATTGCTTTAGAATGATCATAAACGCCATTTTGAGTGTCTGTAGCGAGAACCGCTGCTACTCGATTTGCTTGCTGGTAATAGTCTACAGCAAGAACTTCGTTTGCATTTGTTATCCCTAATAAGTCAGTAGGTGTAGAATATTGTGGACTTTCAGTACCAAATTGACCAGTTACAGGTAGGTAACCATCAAGGCTATTCACTGTGCCATTCTTCATTAAAAATGACGTTTGTGAAGATTTTTTAGACATCTGGTTGTTATCTTTTAATCTTTTTAAATTGCGCTTTGCAATTAAACTAGCTAAGTCACCGTTGCTCTCTAAACCACCATTATTTCCTGAAGATACCGTGTTAGATCCAGACGCATCAGGACGTGTTAAATTAATAGTTTTGAGTGCGGTATAAGGATTTGCAGTAATGTAAAAGATAGCATCGTTAAAATCTTGATCGCATGAAGCATAATCTCTACGTATATCTTCAAATCCTAATATTACTCTTTCATTTGCGTCATCATTCAGGAGTACGTTATGCTGTCTTAAATTAGGGTCGTTTTCTGGATTATAATCTGGATTAGAATACACTTGCCATTGACCTGAAGTCACTTGATTATTTCTGTAGCCATTTGCAAGGAGAACCCAGCCTATACCTGTTCCTGCTGGAAATCTACCTATGTGAACTTTGTTACCTGCGACTAGTCCACCACCGCTCCATTGAGCAGATACATTAGGAAAAATTATAGTGATATCACTCGCTGTCGGTGTAGGGTGATTTGCAATCGAGGTGTCATAGGTATAATATCCCAAAACGTTTTTGTAACCAGCACCTTCTGCAACAAATGTTACCCAAACATCTGCAGGGTCTTCTAGAAGAATATCTGTGTCATATCCAGAAGATATATATTGGGGATTAAAATCTGGTACTGGATAACTTTCTGGTAAAGCATTGTTGACCATTTGTAAGAAGTCTCCTGTAATCACATCGTCTACAGGTTCTAGGTAATCTGGTGTTCCATCAGAACTGAATGTACCGAGATATTGATAGTTTTGTGATGGAGCTATAAAGCTCACCAACATCACAACGGTTAAAATAATTTTATTCATGACTTATTTAATTTATAAGCCAAATGTAAAATGATAAACCGTTCTAAATTTTAATTTACGATTAGTACCATTTTGGTGTCGACCAATGGTAGATTAACGTAGTTAAGTAATAACGTAAATCTTTATAATAGATTAAGTCTACGCATTAACTCAGGTCTGTTAGACCTGCTTATAGGGATTACATTTTTTTCAATTAACACGCTATTATCCTCTATATCAATAATCTTACTGATATTAATTACGTAGGAGCGGTGTACTTTTAGAAATATAGATTCAGGTAACTTTTCAACTATTTTTTTAAGTGTAGAATGAACTGTATAATTTTTATTCTCTGTTTTAATAAGAACATAATCGCCTTTTGCCTCTATTAAGTAAATGTGTTCAAATTCTATCTTAACCAGCCTGCGGTCTATATTAACATACATCTCTTTTTCTGGTGAAGAAACTGGACTTGAAGTAGGCGCCTCAACTTTTTTAATCGATGGTGTTAACTCTTTCTTTTGTACTTTCTCAATAGATTTTAAGAATCTGGGTAACGTTATAGGCTTGAGGAGATAATCTACAATACACTCATATTCAAAAGCTTCTATAGCAAAGTTTCTATCTGACGTGGTAAGCACTATCTTAGGAGGATTGCGTAACGTTTCTATGAAATCAAAACCGCTGAAATCAGGCATGTGAAGATCTAAAAATATAAGATCAATATCGTTTTTCCTAAGAAATTTCATAGCACTTAAGGCATTAGGAAATTCTTCTATCACATCAAGATTTTCTACCTGACCACATAAATGAGTCATGATTGCTCTAGCCGCAGCTTCGTCATCAATTATAATACAATTCAAATTGAAAAAGTTTTGATTTTAAAGCAATTTACATATTATAAATCATTTATAAAACGAATACAAGAATCGAGTAAGGACTCAAATTTGTTTTTGAGCGTGTATTTACCGTTTTTCAACTCGTCTTCGTATTCAATTGCCAACTCATATCCTTGAGACAGTCCTAATATTCCAAGTTTGTGTTTGAGTTTATGCACGTTTTCGGCCGCTTTCGCGAAAGCGGAATCATTAAAATTTTTCTTGTATAATTCTATTTCTCCTGGTAATTCATTTTTAACTACTTCAAGCAGTTTATCTATAAACGAAGGATCACCACCGGCAATTTCTTTAATATATTCTAAATTAGGTTGTTCCATATTCTATGATTTAGGCAAAGTAAAAAATATGGATGTCCCTTTTCCTGGAATGCTATCTAGCCAAATCTCACCATTGTAGAAGGCAATAATTTTTTTAACTATTGATAGTCCTATTCCTGTACTATTAGAATCATTTTCTAACTTTTGAAAGACTTGAAAGATTTTATCAAAATAAGCTGGTTCTATTCCTTTACCATTATCTTTTACTTCAAACTGATATTTAACATCTAACTCTCTTGAAATAATATCGATACGGCCTTGAGCCTTATCCATATTCTTAATAGCATTATCAATTAGGTTTTGGAATACTTGCTGCAATTTAAATGGATCACCTTTAATTCTAGGAAGTGCGTGTATTACGATTTGTATATGTTCAGGTACGTGAAGCATTTTAACATTCTCTTGAACTAACTGGTTTAAATCTAATTCATGCTCTGTTCTTATTTCTTTATCTATTGAAGAATACTTAAGAATACCTGATATCAAAGCATCCATTTTTTCTAAATGAGAAACAATAAGTGATAAGTGCTTTTTACCTTCTTCTCCTAATACTTCTTCATAATCTTCTTTTATCCAGCTCACTAAGGCTTCAATACTTCTCAATGGTGATTTTAAATCATGAGAAACGATATGAGCATAATCATTAAGCTCTTGATTTTGAACCGCGAGCTCTTCAAGTAATTTCTCCTGATCTTTATTAAATTTAATAAGTTGTTCTGCTTGCTCACTTATGTAATTTGCTAGATTTTTCTTATTTGTAGATTTGAATTGATCTGGTTCTTGTTTATTGTTTTCAAATGGTTTTATAGCGTTAATAACCGACTGTAATTTGAGCAGTAATAAACGTTGTTGTTGAGTTTCTTCTCTTAATGACTTATTTGCTTCAAAAAGTTCATCAGAACTTATTTTCATAGCTCTTTGGGTCATTTTAAATTGATTATCTAAATTGTCATAACTCGACGAAATAGAATCTAGAAATTGAGCGAGATCTTCTCGTTCATGAAGTTCTACAGGAAGGTATTTTCTTATTTGTCTCTTTAATAGCGGATTCATTTACTCACTTATTAAAGTTATGGTCATGGTCTGGTTGTGTAACTTACAGCTGCGCTCGCCATAAAATGGGGCTATTTCTCCATAAGAATACATACCGCTAATGATGGTTTCATTACCTATCACATCTCTTACCTCTTCTATTTCTTCTTCAATACGCTGGTCTAAAACTAATTTACGACCTATACAGCTTATTAGAAGTGCTAACTGTGGAGAACTTATCCTACCTTCCATAGCTCTTAAGGCTGCAGTTTCAGATGCTGATGCTATACTATCCATATTAGTCATCATGAGTTGTACGGTAGAATTAGTAGGAACATCGCCAGCAAGTATCATGGCATTTTTATCCTCATCAATATTGAGAATGGTACGAACAAATGACTGATTGTTCTCTTTACTTTTTACATTTAATGGGTAAATTAATGCAGAGCCTGGTAGTTCTTTTGCTTTTTCACCTAGATAAGTTTTATACAAGTCTAACGCTGGCTTTCCATCTATTTCATATAGGATATTACCTTCTGATTTTGTTACTAATCGTTCTGGTCCAAAAGGAATCCATCCTCCATATATAGAAAAAGAAGCTTCAAAAGTATCTCCATAAAATCCAATGACTATGATCTCGCCTTCTTTAGGTGGCTCATTATAGGAGGCCAGCGTTTTTTCAAATCGAGCGTCATCACCACAAAGTCCACCTGTTATTAAAGCTTTAGGAGCATATTCCTGCATTCCTTTAGTCAAGTCAGAACCGTTTACAAAACTTCCTTCTGATATAACAAAGATATGTTTAAGTTGCTCCTGCGTTAATTTCTTCACAGCCTCACGCCCAGCTTTCTCGCTATCTCCATTTGCTTCCTTAATATTATAACGTTGTATCTCATAATGGCTACGTTCAAATTCTATGGCTGTTATAGTTATGTGCTCATCATTAACAGAGCTAGCTATTAATTCACCACATGAAGATCCGAACACTAAATTTCCATCAGGAAACAAATTGCGTATATCATTATATAAATAGGAATCTTCTAACAAGAATCTATTACCAAAAATTAAAACTAGAGGTTCAATCAGTCGTTGATTCTTACCTATAAATTGCCACTCTTCTCCTGCTCTCTTCTGTAATTGTACTGTCTTCATCCTATTGTTTTTTCTATGGTAAAATAAAATGTAGTTCCTTCTCCTATCTTACTGTCCAACCAAATTTTACCATTATACAAGTCGACAATTTTTTTAACTATCGATAATCCTATTCCAGTAGAGTTTTCTCTCTTATTTAAAGATTGGAAAATTTGGAATATCTTATCGTGATATTCTTTATCTATACCTATCCCATTATCTTTTACAGAAAAGGTGTATTCTTTGAAACTCTCTTCAACATCAACTTCTATAATACCTTTTTCTTTATCGCAGTAAGAAATGGCATTGCTTATCAAGTTTTGAAATAATTGTTGAATTTTTACTTTATCAACTTTCAAAGTTGGTAGCGTTTTCTTTATGCTGAAATTAATATGCTCAGGAAAATGTAATAAGGTTACTATGTCTTCCATTACAGTATTTAAATCAACTTCAGATACAGTCTGCTTGATACTTACTATACTAGAGTATTCTAAAACATCAGAAATGAGCTGCTCCATTTTTTCTAATGTAGCATCTATCATATCAAAGTTTTCTAAAGTAACTGGTGAAAATTTACCCTCGTTATCATCCTTAATCCAACTAATTAAAGCATTAATACTGCGTAGAGGTGATTTTAAATCATGAGAAACGACGTGTGCATACTCTTGTAATTCTTCATTACTTTTTTCTAATTTTTTGAGCAAGTTCTCCTTTTGCAACTCAAGACTTTTTAATTGTGTTATATCTAAATGGATGCCTATCGAGCCTATTATCTGACCATTTAAATTGTAATTAGGAGCTCCACTAATTAACCAATATCTTATAGATCCGTCTTTTGCTTTTATTTTTACTTCATAAGAATTTGATAATCCTTGTATACGCTTGCTGTTTTCTTTTTCTAGAATTTCATGATCATCATTAACTAGCAAAACATCTTTACCGGAGTGACCTATTAATTCTTCACTACTGTAACCTGACATATGCTCTAAGCTCTGATTAACCATGATAATATTATCATCGTTATCCACTTCTATTAAGCCTAGATTCATATTAGCAATGATGTTGCTATACTTTTGTCTCTCTGCCTCTATACCTTCACGGTATTTTCTTTTAAGTGTAACATCTCTATAAGTCCATAAGTGACCACGATATCGATTATCATCATAAATAGGAATAAAATCTCGTTCTAAGACTCTACCATCATGTAGGTAAAGTTCGTCTGATAATACTTGTTTTTTGTTCTCAATCAAATGATTGATTCTTTCCACAAATTTTTCAGGATTTTTAAAAAGATTTTTACTTTGCTCAGCTGCATTAGAGCAATCGATACCGATCATTTGACTAGGATCATAGGATATATTAAAGAACTCGCAAAATCGCTGATTTGCAACTACAATTTTGCGATTTTCATCTTCTAGTAAAACGGCACTATGTAAATTACTTATAAGAGTAGAAAGTCTATTTTGAGATTCAACTAGTAGCTTTTGGGCAGCATTTTCTTCTGTTATATCTCTAACTATACCTTGCGCTGCAACTGGTTGATTTTTACCATTATATATTATACTGGCGTTGATATGCACTAGCCTCACAGCTCCAGTAGCAACTTTTATTTTTACCTTAAAATTAGTTATCGATCCTTTATGAGAAAACTCTTTGAAACTTTCAAGAACTTTAAACTGCTCTTCCGGCAATACCATAGAGAATAAGTTCAAATTTGAATCACTAGAATAACCTAGTAAATCTTGAGCAGCCCGATTCATACGTAACACCAGACCGTTTAAATCCATTACTACGTAAGCGTCCACTATATTACCGAAAACACCTTTAAGCTCAGAAGTCTTTGTTTGTAATAACTCTTCTAGTTTTTCATTGGTAACTTTTAATTCTTGAGATTTTAGAAAGAGTTCTTTTGACTTTTCCTCAAGAATACGTTCAGCTTCTTTTCTAGCTGCTTTCTCTCGCGCAATAGCACGTTGATAGATTTTTATCTTTTCATCATCCATGAGTTGTAATACTGAATTTTACCTCTGTACCATTCTCTTCAATGTTTTCCATTAAAATCGTGGCTTTAACATTAAAATATTCAAAAGTTTTATTCATCAGTCCTTGACCAAACGAAGACATTGCTCTACTAGATTTATAAATCATCACCAGTGTAGAATCTGTTTTTTCTACTACGGTGAACGATGGCAACTCTGCATCTGGATATATCTTACGCACCTCAACGTGAATATGATTCTCTATAGAAGAAATCATTTCAATAGGCTCTTTATACTGGGTTAAAAATGAAGAGTAACTTCTTTCTACAACACTAAAAAAATGTTCTCCATAAATTAGTAACAGGTCGTCAATTTCAATTCCTGTTTCCTTATTTAAGTTGGTTAACAAGCTCAACATTTCTGAAAAACTATAAGTACCTACAGCAGTATAGGAGCCATTTGAAGGTAAATTAGAATTATTAATTATGGTATCTACCATTTCAAATCCAAATTTTTCTTCAACTAAATCTAAGAACTCAGTAAAAACAATTCCTTTCATTACGCTTTTATTAATTCATTCATAGCCCAATAATCTAATGTAAACTTAATTTTTTTAACGTAATCGTCATATTTTAATGGCTTTATGATATAACCGGCAACACCGGTAGAATAACATGAGAGCACATCTTTACGATTGTTTGAAGTAGTTAAAATAATGGTAGGTATATATTGTAACACTTCATCTTCTTTTAATATTTTAAGAAATTCTAAACCGTTAATCTTGGGCATATTTAAATCTAAGAAAATAATATCTGGGATAATATGATCTTTCTTTAAAATATTTAAAGCCTCTTCACCATTTTTTGCTTCTACAAGTTCATGCTCTAACTCGAGCTTTGAAATCGCTCTCTTTAATTTCATGACCTCGATAGCATCGTCTTCAATAAGCAATACTTTTAATTTGATATTCTTCACATGATCCGTTTTAAAACTATCAAATATGATTAAATAATAAGCAATTTAACCTTGAAGTTAGATAAACGACGCATTTTGTGTCGATGGATAACGTTTAAGTGTCGATGAATGGAAATCATCATTTTCTCAAACGACTACATACCATATCATCAAAGCATGGCTCAAGCTACCACCTAATACAAATAAGTGCCAGATGACATGATTGAAATAAAGCTTATTCCAAGCATAAAAAATAATACCAACTGTAAAGAAAATACCTCCGGTAATTAATAACTGCATTTGAAACTCTGTAAAAGCTTCTATAAGATTAGTTAAATCAAAGACTATTAACCAGCCCATGACTAAATAAAGAATGCTTGAAAAAGCCTCATACTTGCCAGTAAAAAATACTTTCCAAATTATCCCGAACACTGCAATTGCCCAAACTGCAAAAAGAATAAACCACTTACTACTTTGCTCTAAAGTTATGAGACATACAGGTGTATAAGTTCCTGCAATAGAACCATAAATGGAAATATGATCTAGTTTACGAAGTCGGAATTTTAACGAGCCTTCCTTTGCTCTATGATAACTAGTAGATGCTAGATAAAGAGTTAATTGACAAGTACAATAGATAACTAGGGATTCTATTACATAATCCTTTGTCATATCTGCATAAGAAAATAATGCGATAGATATGGCTACAAATAGTAAAAATCCTAAGCCATGGGTGATTACATTCCATGTTTCTTCCAGTGCGGTCTGTGCTCTAGCCATGCATTGAAAAACTTAATAATTGCTTTCTTGCTTCTTCAAACTCTTCAACCATTTCTTTTACTACTTGTGCAGCTGGTATAATGTTATCAATCAAACCAGAAACTTGCCCTATCTCTAACTCTCCATCGTCCAGGTCTCCTTCAAACATCCCTTTTTTAGCTCTTGCTCTACCTAATAGATTTTTCAAATCATCAGTTGATGGCGCAGTTTTATATAGTTCTTGAACCTCACCCCAAAACTTATTACGCATCATTCTTACAGGTGCTAATTCCTTAAGAGTTAAATGAGTTGCTCCTTCTCCAGCTGCTACCACTGCATTTTTAAAATTAATATGACTGCTCGCCTCATGTGTAGCCACAAAACGGCTTCCTACTTGTACGCCATCAGCTCCTAATGTCATAGCGGCAAGCATCGCTCTACCGGTAGCAATTCCACCAGCTGCAATCAAAGGTATATCAATGGCTTTTGCTACTTGAGGTATTAAGGTTAGGGTTGTAGACTCTTCTCTACCGTTATGTCCACCAGCTTCAAAGCCCTCGGCTACAACGGCATCCACGCCAGCTTCTTGACATTTTAAAGCAAACTTTACCGAGCTTACTACATGAACTACAGTTATGCCCGCATCTTTGAGTCTTTTTGTGTATGTTTTAGGGTTACCTGCACTTGTAAAAACTATTGGGACCTTTTCTTCGATAATGATTTCAAGGATTTCTTCTAGGTCTGTGTACAGTAAGGGTACATTAACTCCATAAGGCTTGTTAGTACCAGCTTTAGTCTTTTGAATATGCTCTCTTAAAACTTCAGGGTACATAGATCCAGCTCCTATTAATCCTAAACCACCAGCATTACTCACGGCAGTTACTAATTTATGACCACTTGCCCAGATCATTCCTCCTTGAATAATAGGGTATTTGATATTAAAAAGTTGGGTAATGGCGTTTTGGTGCATAATAGTTGTTGTTAAAGTTGCGACTAAAGCAAATTTAAGCAAGAATAAATAGCTACATGCATTAGTGTAAGATGCATTTAATTCTCGAAGATTTCATTTTGTGATTTTACCCTAATTGATTCTATTTTTACCTAAATAGAATTGATGTCAATGGATT
>NZ_MAAX01000039.1 GCF_002162835.1 Nonlabens dokdonensis | reverse complement strand
TACGGATTAGTTACTATGTGTGTAGGAACTGGTCAAGGAGCTTGTGGAGTTTATGAATTTTTAAATTAAAAGACAAAAGCAATGTCAACAGAAACTATAGATAAAGCAATGATCCGCGGTGGACAGTTCATCGTTAAAGAATCAAATCCATCAGATATTTTTACTCCAGAAGATTTTTCTGATGAGCAAAAAATGATGCGTGAATCCGTAACTGAGTTTGTGGATAAAGAGATCGTTCCTCATAAAGAACGTTTTGAAAAGAAAGACTATGCGCTTACTGAAGAGGTAATGCGCAAAGCTGGAGAAATGGGATTCTTAGGAATCGCTGTGCCAGAAGAATATGATGGATTAGGTATGGGCTTTGTCTCAACCATGTTAGTATGTGATTATATATCTGGAGCAACTGGATCTATTGCTACAGCATTTGGTGCACATACAGGAATAGGTACTATGCCTATCACACTTTATGGTACGGAAGAGCAAAAGAAAAAATACGTTCCTAAATTAGCTACTGGTGAGTGGTTTGGAGCTTACTGTTTGACAGAGCCTGGAGCAGGATCTGATGCAAATTCTGGAAAAACGAAAGCAGAACTTACTGAAGACGGTAAACATTACAAGATCAATGGTCAAAAAATGTGGATCTCAAATGCAGGTTTCTGTAATGTGTTTGTAGTTTTTGCAAGATTAGAAGATGATAAAAATATTACTGGGTTTATTGTAGAGAATGACCCTAGTAATGGAATTTCCATGGGTGAAGAAGAGCACAAATTAGGTATCCACTCCTCTTCTACTCGTCAGGTTTTCTTCAATGACTGTTTAGTTCCTGTAGAAAATATGCTTGCTGGCCGTGGTGAAGGATTTAAAATCGCCATGAATGCACTAAATGTAGGTCGTATTAAACTAGCTGCGGCATGTCTAGATGCGCAACGTCGTGTAATCACTCTAGCAACTAATTATGCAAACGAGCGTGAGCAATTTAAAACGCCTATTGCAAAATTTGGTGCGATTAGAAAAAAACTTGCTGAGATGGCAACTAACGCCTATGTAGGTGAAAGTGCATCTTACAGAGCTGCAAAAGATATTGAGAATAGAATTCACTTACGTCAAGAAGAAGGAGCAACATTTGCTGAGGCAGAATTGAAAGGTGTAGAAGAATTTGCAATTGAATGTTCGATTCTTAAAGTTGCTGTATCTGAAGATATGCAAAACTGTAGTGATGAAGGTATTCAAATTTATGGAGGTATGGGCTTCAGTGCTGATGCACCTATGGAAGCTGCATGGCGTGATGCACGTATCTCACGTATCTATGAAGGTACTAACGAGATCAACCGTATGCTAGCCGTAGGAATGCTTGTTAAAAAAGCGATGAAAGGTCATGTGAACCTACTAGAGCCAGCAATGGCCGTGGGAAATGAATTGACTTCTATTCCATCTTTTGATACTCCAGATTTTTCTGAACCATTATCTGAAGAAATGGACATGATTAAGAAACTTAAGAAAGTGTTCTTAATGGTGGCTGGAAGTGCTGTACAAAAATTTGGAACAGAATTAGAGCAAAATCAACAACTGTTGCTAGCAGCATCAGATATCCTGATTGAAATCTACATGGCCGAAAGTGCTATTTTGAGAACTCAAAAGAACATCGCGCGCACTAGTGTAGAAGAGCAAAAAGAGCAAATAGCAATGTCTCAATTATATCTTTATAATGCTGTGAAGATTATTCAAAACAGAGCTGAAGAAGGAATCTCAAGCTTTGCTGAAGGTGATGAGCAACGTATGATGCTTATGGGACTTAAACGTTTTACTAAGTTTGTAAACCTTCCTAATATTATCGAACTACGTAATGTAGTTGCAGACAAAGTAGCTGGAGAAAAAAAATATCCTTTTACAATGTCGTAACTCTTTAAACAGTTAGTTTAAGTTAAGTTCAAACCGCTATTAGTTTATACTGATAGCGGTTTTGTTTGTTAAAATGGTTCAAGTATTAACAATACATAAACATCGATCGTTCATGCATATCATAAATTTGTAACCTATGAAACAATTATTTGAGAACTTCAATATAGAAAAAGGATTTGAACTCATCCTAGAATATGGTATACCACTTTTAAAGGCTATCCTTATATATATTATAGGTAGATGGTTGATAAAAAGACTGGTAAAAGTAGCAGGAAAGTTCATGAAATTGAGAGCTTACGATGTTACTTTAGAAAAATTTCTCCTTAACCTTATTAGTTGGTCACTTTGGATTTTACTTATTGTAACTATTGTAGGAACCTTAGGAATTCAAACGACTAGCTTTGCAGCGATTATAGCAGCTGCCGGACTAGCCATAGGATTAGCTTTACAAGGATCACTATCTAATTTTGCTGGTGGAGTTTTGCTGTTGCTATTTAAACCATTCAAAGTAGGTGATACTATAGAAGCACAAGGAATTACAGGAACTATAAAAGAGATTGATATTTTACAAACTAAAGTTGTTACCTTTTCCCGTAAACTTGCTATAATCCCTAACGGTCCTCTACTTAACGGTAATATAATTAACTTTAATGCAGAAGGTATTTTAAGGTGTGAGACTATGATAGGTGTAAGTTACGATGCAGATATACCTAAAGTTCTAGAAACACTAAGAAAACTCTGTACAGATCATCCTCTTGTTCTTGAAGAACCTGCTCCTATAGTAGAAGTAACAGAAAATGCTGGAAGCTCCATCAACATTATCGTAAGACCTTATACATTAACTGCTGATGTCTGGACTGTCAACTTCTATTTACAGAAAAATTTCAAACCTGCACTAGATGCCATAGGCGTTGAAATTCCTTATCCACATCAAGTAGAAATACACAAAGAAGGATAAAAAATATTCTAAATATAAAGAAGCCGCTTTTTAAACAAAGCGGCTTCTTTATATATATCCGGTGAGAAGCAATGTTTTGCTGATTAATAACCAACACTTCAAAAGACAAGGATCATTTTTACAATCTGATAATTAGGTTAATAGATTTGTTTTAAACAACCTATAAATTAATTAAAATGATTCAAAACCCTATTGTCGAAGCAGAAAATGCAGATATCAATATTGACTCCAGTGGATTCAGTATTGAGAACATTACTAGTTATGTTTTAGAGTACGGCGTGCCCTTATTAAAAGCCATATTAATTTACATAATAGGAGCATTTATTATTAAAAAATTAGTAAAAGTAATCTGCAAGTTGATGGAGAAAAGAGATTACGATCTCACATTGAGAAAGTTCTTAACTAATCTCGTAAAATGGATACTTACGGTATTACTCATAGTTACTGTTGCAGGTACATTAGGTATTGAGACAGCTAGTTTTGCAGCCATTCTCGCAGCAGCTGGACTTGCTATAGGACTTGCTTTACAAGGGTCTTTATCTAATTTTGCTGGTGGAGTTTTAATTTTAATCTTTAAGCCTTATAAAATAGGTGATTTAATAGAAGCTCAAGGAGAGCTAGGAAGTGTAAAAGAAATAGATATTTTAGTTACTAAGTTAATCACACCACAAAATAAACTTGCCATTGTTCCTAACGGTCCTATGGCAAACGGTAATGTGGTAAACTACACTGCTGAAGGTAAAATGAGAGTAGACACCACGGTAGGGATAGGTTATAGAGAAGATATGAAACAAGCCAAAGAAGCTCTCCTCGCTATGTTAAAATCTAATCCTAAAGTTCTTAAAGATCCAGCACCTTCTGTAAACGTGAGTGAGCTAGCAGATAGTTCAGTAAATCTTGCGGTTAGACCATATTGTAAACCAGAAGATTATTGGGACGTTTATTTCTGGACTGTTGAAAATACAAAGTTGACTCTAGATAAAGAAAATATTGAAATTCCATATCCACACGCTGTAGAAATTAAAAAAGAGGCCTAGTTTTTTAAGATTATTTAGTGTTTAAAGTCAGTTTTTAGGTAAACTGGCTTTTTTTTGATCTCGCTTTCGCGAAAGCGTGCTTCCTAAACAATTCCATTTAACAATTACTAAAGAAAAAGTTTCAGGTTTGCGCTTATCTTAGATCTCTAAAATGTAACATATGAAATTTTTATTACCCATTTTATTACTCGTATCCACGATTTCTTATACTCAAGTCCCTACAGAGCATCAAATGGACTTATATCAGATAATTGACGAAGTAAGAGCTGATCGTATCGAGAGCGATGTGCGTACTCTTGCTGGTTTTGGAACAAGAAACACTTTTTCTGATACCATAAGTGATTCTCGTGGAATAGGTGCTGCAAGAAGATGGATCAAAGCAGAGTTTGATAAAATATCTGCAGATTGTGGTGGTTGCCTTGAAGTTTTTTACCAAAAAGATCTAGTTACTACAGATATGGGAAGTCGCGTTCCTAAAGATGCTTTTGTGGTTAATGTAGTTGCTATACAACGTGGTACTACAAATCCTAATGACATGGTGATGATGAGTGGTGATATAGATTCTAGAGCTAGTGATACGATGGATTTTACCACTGATGCTCCTGGAGCAAATGATAACGCGAGTGGTATGGCTGGTACTATAGAAGCAGCAAGAGTTTTAAGCAAGCGTAAGTTTAAAAACAGTATCGTGTACGTAGGTTTGAGTGGTGAAGAGCAAGGATTATTTGGTGGTAAAGGTCTTGCTGAATATGCAAAGAAGAAAGAATGGAATGTCATAGGCTTTTTGAACAACGATATGATAGGAAATATAAAAGGTGTAGATGGAGTCATTGATAACAGAGAGTTCAGAATTTTCTCAGAACCTACAGACCCTACTGAGACAGAACGCCAGCGTAATGGTCGTAGGTTTTATGGTGGTGAAGTAGATGGTATTTCTAGACAGCTGGCTCGTTATATCCATAAGTCAGTAAAAGCTTATATGCCAGAAATGAAGCCTATGATGGTATATAGATTAGATCGTTTTGGTCGTGGTGGACATCACAGGCCTTTTGCTGATTTAGGTTTTCCTGGAATACGTATTATGGAAGCGCACGAAAATTATACACAACAGCATCAAAATATTAGAACAGAGAATGGGATTGCGTATGGAGATGTTGTAGAACATATTAATTTTCCATATGCTCGTAAACTTACAGCCGTCAACGCTATTAATTTAGCGCAACTTGCTTGGGCTCCTACTCGACCACAAAATGTGAAAATAGGTGGAATCGTAGAGGCAGATGCTAAATTAAAATGGGATAAGGTAAAAGATGCCGTTGGTTATAAAATCTACTGGCGTGATACGACTAGTCCAACTTGGGATCATTCGCGATATGTAGGAAATGTTACTGAACATACTTTAAAGGAAATTGTAATAGATAATTCATTTTTTGGAGTTGCAGCGGTAGGTAAAGATGGTATAGAAAGTATGGTGAGTTTTCCTAGTGGAGTTTTTAGGTAAATAAATCAAATATTATAAAGTATAAGCCTGTCTGTATTAGACGGGCTTTTTTTGTTAAACTCATTTGTTTATTGAATTAAAAATCAGTTACTTTAAAGATTAAATTGATAAATACCCTTTATGGGGTATGTTATGGCTTAACAATTTTATTCATTTTTATTAAATATAAAACCAACCATTATGAAATTTAAATTATCCCTTATCTGCATTTGTTTTATTCTATTAATCGCTTGTAAAGATTCAAACCGTAACAATGAATTAGACGATAACGAAGTTGAAAATACCTCGTTAACTGATAAGGCTAAAATGCAAGATGCCTTAATGTATAAATACTGCTCAATACTGGAGAGCGAACTACAAATAACAAAAAGTGTAGCAACACACAATATTGCAGAGACTGGATTAAATGTGAATGTAGGGCTTATTGGTACTTTTTACATGGACACAACGACTAATAAAGTTACAAAAATTGACTTTACATCAAAAAATGGTTTTAAGAATGTTAAAACAGCAACGTTTGAAATTATTGATGGAGAATATGCGTTAAAAATCGTTTTGTACAAATCGGCTGGAACAGGTAATACCTCAAATACTATTAACGGATCCATTCTAAATGACACGACTCCTAATAAAGATTTTAAGACTATAATCTATACTTATGAAGATGGCTTAGAGTGTTTTAAAAGGATGGATGATACATTAATCCCTCTTAAAAAAGGACATTCATTTAAAAGGCCTAGTATCAATAGTGGAAACTAAAACATTTTTAATACTTGTAATAGTAATAGGTCTATTCCAAAATTGTCATGCACAATCAGAAAAGTTAAATGATTTAGAGAGTTTAAATAAAAATGCTCATTTTGACCAATCTAAAACGCTCATTTCTGAAATTGACACTATTGGATTATCTAATGCAAACAAGGCTAGATATTATTATGAAAGTGCTATAACTACTTCAAATACTACTACTGATTTAGTACAGCCATATCAACTATTATTAAAGGCTAAAGATAAAGTTCCTAAAGATTCACTCAATTTTAGATTTAAAATTAATGATGAACTTATTTATACCTATCTATCTAGTGTTGAAAATGCGTTACCTTTTGAGGATTTGGTATCGGAGAATTGTCAAATCGCACAACTTACACAAGATCCTAAAATGCTTGTGAACTGTAATTTTTATTATGTTTATAATGAAGATTATGAAAGCGAAACAAGCATCAATCGCTCTTTAAGGTTACTTCGTGAATCTAAAAAGATTGCAAAAAACAATAACTTATCTAAACTTGTTAAAACTATTGAATTAAATTTAGGTATCGTACATGATCTAGCTAGTCATGGCGATTCTGCACTGCATTATTTTAATGTACTTATTCCTTACTATAAACAAATAGAAGATTTTGAAACTCTCAAAGATTTATACAATAGTAAAGGAATTACTTTAAAAAAATCTAAACAATACAAGGAGGCTATAATTTATTTTAAGAAAGCTCTCGAGGAACATTACCCTATTGAAAATCACGAAAAAATGGTAATGGTAACTAGAAATCTTGCGGATGCGTATTATCTAAACAACAATTATAAACGCAGTGCTACTTTGTACCGGAACAAAATAAGAATATCTGATTCCTTAAAAACTATCGATGCTGCCAGATCCTTAGAAGAATTAGAAACTAAGTTCAAGACAGCTGAAAAAGAAAAAGAAAATTTACAATTACAAGCAGATAAGAAAAATCAACGAACTCAAATATATCTGTTATTAGGTAGTGTAATTTTTCTAGCACTTCTGGGTCTATTCATTTATAACAACCAGCGCAAGAAAAAATTACTTGCTCAAAAAGAACAAGAATTAGAGAAACAAAGAGCAGATACTATTCTTAAAAATCAGGAGCTGGCTACTATAGACGCTATGATAAGCGGCCAAGAAAAAGAACGTAAACGGCTAGCTGAAGAATTACATGATAACTTAGGAAGTTCTTTAACTACCGTAAAATTGTATTTTGAAAATTTAAAAAGCAATGTAAAAGATGAGCAAGGTCTTGAAGTATATAACCGAACCGAAAAAATATTAGACGATACCTATGAGACTATAAGAAATATGTCCCATAATAGAAATAATGGTGTGCTCGCTAGTAGAGGTCTTATCCCTTCTTTACAGGCTCTAGCTGATAAAATTACGTCAAGTAATAAGCTTACTGTAGAATTAATTCATCACGGATTAGATAAAAAATTAGAAAGCAGTATTGAACTCATTATTTTTAGAACTGTGCAAGAATTATTGAATAATATTATTAAACATGCTCAAGCTACAAATGCTACTATCAATTTAACCTCATATGATGAGAATTTAAATATAATGGTAGAGGACAATGGTAGAGGCTTTAATGCTACGGTACTACCTGAGACTGATGGCATGGGTTTAATAAATATAGAGAAACGAGTAGAAAATCTTGATGGTACATTTGAGGTGGACTCTCATCCTGGAAGAGGAACAACTATAAACATTGATATTCCCTATTATGATCAAACTAATTATAGCTGAAGACCATGAATCCTTAATTGATGGTCTTAAATTACTTTTTAAATATGATGAAGAAATTAATGTCATAGGTACTGCAAAAGATGGTAAAGAATTGTTAGAGATCTTGAATCTTAAAATTGCAGATGTTGTTTTAAGCGATGTAAATATGCCTAGAATGGATGGTGTGACGCTTTGCACTAAAATAGGAGAAAGCTACCCTAATACAAAGGTCATTGCATTTTCTATGTTTGAAAATGAAGATGCCATAAGAGATATGGTAAAGGCAGGAGCCAGTGGTTATGTTCTTAAAAGAAGAGCCTTGAATGAAGTTAGAAAGGCTATTTTAAAAGTAGCTGCTGGTGAGCGATATTTTGATCCTTCCATTGATATAGAATCAATAGAAAAATCTGAAAAATCAAAAGCAAAAACAATTTTATCACCTAGTGAGCGAGAGATTTTAAAATTAATAGCACAAGGAAAAAGTTCCTCAGAAATTGCAGCAGAAAGATTTACAGCAGTAAGTACTGTTTCTAAACACCGTAAAAACATGATTCAAAAATTAGATCTTCATGGAAAAGGTGAACTTATGAGATATGCATTAAACTTATTTAAGCATTATAAATAACTCTTTCAATTGCTAGAGTAATTGTGAGAGATAACATAAATAATTTGAATCTCAAACTTTAACAATTTATACCCCTTAATGGGTATTTTAAGATTAAAAGAAGGTTCTTACTTTTACTGTATAATAGTAATAGGAAAAACAAAACAAATTTTTAGGGGGAAGAAAGTTCATATATCTATGACTTTCTCATAGAGCTGCCAGATCTTAATCTGGCAGTTTTTATTTTGATAAGATGTTACATTTAAATTGTTCAGTGATCTTCAGTCCTGATTTTACAATCTGCTCATTATTCTTAAGTATGAAGTAAAAATCAATAATTGTATCTTTGATTATTAATCTCAGTACATGAAAGTTTTAAAATACTCATTTATCCTACTCCTCATAATTATTATAGGAGGATCCATATTTTTCACGCTTAAAGATGGTTCTTACGATATTACTCAAAGTAGAACTATACAAGCGCCTCCACAAGTAATCTTTGAACAAATAGAAGATTTCAAAAATTGGGAAAATTGGAATCCATGGCTAGAAGATGAGTCTGTAACATCTACAATGGGAACACAAACCCAAGGTGTAAATGGATATTATTCCTTTACAGATGAATATGGTAATGGTAAAATGACAATCAATGGTATCGAGCCCAATACGTCTATTTCTATGGATATGTTTTACGACAATGGCATGACTGAATCTAATAGTGAAGTTACCATGAAATTGATAGAAGTAGAAAACGGCACAAAAGTAATTTGGAATACTAAAGGAGAACAAGGACTTCTAGATAAAGTTATTGGGACATTATTCGGATTTAATATGGAAGAGGAAATCACTCCTATGTATGAAAAAGGTCTAGAAAACCTAGAACAAGTAGTTTTACAACAAATGAAAGTTTTCTCTATAAATGTTGATGGGATAATTGAAACTGGTGGTGGTTATTTTCTATATATGTCTTCTAGTTCTAAATTAAATAACATCCCAGAATTAAAATCTCAAATGTTACAAAACATAATGTCTTACATGCAACGTAATAATATAGACATGTACGGAATGCCTAGAATCATTTATGAAAAATTAGATCCTTTAAATAATAGTACTATCTTTTCTGCTGCGGTACCTGTACAAAACCGAGAAATTACCGCTACTGGAAGTAACATCCTTAGTAGTTACCAAGAGCCTGGAAAAGCCGTTAAGGTCACATTAAAGGGATCTTATGATAATATTACAGCGGCATGGAATAAAGGTAAAGAGTTTATCAAACAAAATGGCCTTGAAAGATCAGAACTACCTATATATGAAATTTATAAAACAAATTCTGACTTAACACCTAATCCTGCAGATTACCTTACTGAAATTTATTTTCCTATACTTTAGATGAAAGCATTAATCTTAGTCTTTATTGGAGGTGGATTAGGTAGCACATTAAGATTCTACATATCTACCTTATTAAATGTAAACGAGTTCAAGTGGCTGCCTACACTAAGTGTAAATTTACTGGGTTGTTTATTACTAGGTGGTTTTCTAGCTGCGTTTCAAAAAGATGAATTTACCTATCATTGGTACGTGCTGCTAGGTATTGGTTTTTGTGGTGGACTTACCACATTTTCTACTTTTAGTTTGGAGCTATTTCTACTCATAAAAAATGCGACTTATATGACTGCCTTGCTATATATAGTTCTTAGCATTATTCTAGGCATTACAGCAGCTGCAATTGGGTACTCCTTTATTAATAAGCTCATCTAGGATTAGAATTAAAGTAAAGCGCTCTCTAATTTTCGTTCTTACTACTATCTTTCTTATTCATTTGATCCATGGCTTGTTGTAACTCTGTTTTACTAGGCTCTTCAGGTTTTTGTTCCTTAGAAAGCTCAGGTTCAAATGATAAAATAGCCCAATATGGAAAATGGTCACTACCAAAATCAACACCAGTCCCGAGATTTTTTAACCTGAATTCTGATGACGTTAAAATATGATCTAAAGACCATCTAAAAATAGGATACTGTGCATGATACGTATTATAGAAACCTCTTCCTATTCTTACATCTAATAATTTACCGACTGTTTTAGTTAATTGTGTACTATCAGACCAGGCAACATCATTAAAATCTCCTATTACTATCACTGGTAACTCAGATTCTTTACTGGCAAAAGCTATTTGCATTAATTCTTTATCACGGTCAGTACTGCGAGGATTATGTTGTGGCATAGGCGGCGTAGGATGTATGGCGTGCAATTGAACTAGTGCACCATTTCTCAGTTTAACCTTTGCATCTATGGATGGTATTTCAGGATCTACACGGTATTTAACAACACCATCTACTAACTCAAATTTTGAATACACCAGCATCCCATAAGTATTTTCTAGAGGCTCTTCAATTTTATAAGTATAAGAAGACCCTATATTGCTTTTTATCAAATTACTCCAGCGCTTATTAGCTTCTGTAAATACAATAATATCTGGTTGTTTTTCTCTAATTTCTTCAAATAATGGTTGACTCTCCTTATTTTTTTGAAGCAAATTTGCAGTATATATGCTCACCATATTTTCTGTTGCAATATCTTCAGAACTAGTTTGAACCTCTTCCGGAAAAAATGGTGTGTAATCTATAAATCTATATAGTTGAAATGAAAAGCACCCTAACAATATAACGATGTAAAAGTAATCGTTGATCCATTTTGGCTTGAAGGTAAAAAAATACAGTATTATAGCTAATAGGGTAAAACCTGTAAACTGCAAGTGTGGAAAATCAAATACTCTAATCCACCAATAATCTGCTGCCAGCAATGGTAATAGACTCATAACTGCTGCAATAATTCCTATAATCTGAAACGTTTTTCTCCACATAATTTTAAAGATAAGTAATCATTGAAGTAAAGTTTCCCTTCTTTAGGAAGATTTAATAAAATTCCTACATCACGTCTTAATATCTGTCATTGATAATTTAAACAGTAATGCAATGAAGCTTTGGAAGATGTTCCGCTTTCGCGTAAGCGATATAGAAAAAACACAATGAATATTTATAGATTAACGAGCTAACCTAAAGGAGATAGCAGCTATTAAGCTTGCTTTTCTGGTTTTTCTCCTAGGTTGTACTTAAAACCTAAGCCTATTACCTGACGTACCTGAAAACCTCTGATGGTGTTGTCATCATATATAGTCTGAAAAGCAAAATTACCGCTTATGTATTTATTTACTTTAAGAAATAAATTGAGTGTAAAGTCTATATCTACATTCTCTGGCTCATCGAGGTAATCACTGTAAAGGCTTAAAACATTTTCCATCTGTATATTCTTTGCCACCTCAAATTTTGAATAACCGCGTAATGCAGCGCCTACTTCCCATCTTGCGGTTTTGTTTGCCTCAACTCCAAAGAAAGGCTCATAATTCTCTAAAGCTTCTGGGTCGTTAACGTCTACGTCTGTAAATCGAGAAGCAACCGTTATTAACCTAGTAGTTGCTGGGGCAATATTGAGGTTGAGCGTTTTAGACTTTTTCCATAAAATCCCTAATCCTAGCTGAAAATAAGAAGGAGAAAAACCACCAGAAATTTCATTTCTATCCTGTATAGTTGTAGATAAACCGTCAGGATTTGTGTCTTCACGATTAAAAAATTCATACCCTGAAACAAGCTGTGTTCTAAAATTAAATATCGTACTGTAATTCCAGTTGCTTTTATTAATTTGATTACCTATGATACTATTAATTTCAAACCTGTCAGTCGTTTTACGTATAAATCGCTGATCTTTAACCTGCGACAGCCCAAATTCTGTAATCAATCTGGTATCCCAAGAAAACTTTTTTCTTTTAAATTGGAAATCATAATTTAAACTGATGTCTCCAGAAACATTAGTAACTCCACCACCTTGCCATTCCTCATTAAACGCACTTTGATTAAAAATAAAACTCACTCTACCCCAAGAAGCCCAATTAGATGGTGGCGTTTTAGGTATGCTATCTTGAGCGAGCGATGTTAAATGTATAAGAATGCAGAATGTAAATAGTATGAAGCGAGTCAAATCAAAATGGCTTTACAGCAAATATATTAAACCCTTCAACTTGGCAAAAACTACATCAAAACATTAAGGTTTCTTTAAGTTTTGTTTAAGGTAAGATTTCCGCTTTCGCGTAAGCAGAACATAAAAAAGCCTCTTCATAAGAAAAGGCTCGTAAATTTTTATTAAAAGCAGACTTCATCAGTTTAAACCAAAACCTCATTCTCGGCCTCAAGCAATCTTTCCACTAGATAAGCAGCATCTTTAGAAACACCACCCAAAGTGGCAGAGCCTCTCGTGTACATCCATGGCAATCCTATGAAGTATAAACCTTCAATATTACTAACACCACGGTAGTTTTTAGGATAATGATCTTCATCTAATTCTAGACCTTCAATCCAAGAAAAATTAGGTCGATATCCTGTGGCCCAAACGACATTTTTGATGGTTTTTACCTTTTTAGATTCAAAGATAATCTCGTTTTCTACCGCATTTTTAGTCCTTCCTACCGCTTCTACGTTTTCTCTCGATAATATTTCTTTTACATCAGTTCCTATGACCGGTTGTCTAGAAGAAATGATCTTTTTCCCCATCCAACTGTATTTATTAAAACTTAAAAAACCGGTTTTTGTAAACCACCACCAGATGGTTTTACCTAGGAATTGTTGCGGTATGGATTTAACGGTGGTATCTCCAGAAAAAAATACCTTTCTATTTCCACTAGCTGATATTTCATCGAGAATTTGATACCCAGAATCTCCGGCACCTACTACTAATGCATCTCCATCTTGCAATTGATGTAATCCTTTGTAATAATTACTATGCATTTGCACCACAGATTCTGCAATATTGCGATGGCATGGTGGTGTATAAGGTGTATGAAAAGGTCCTGTTGCGACAATAACTTGAGCTGCATGAAGAGTACCAGTATTGTGTTCCAAATAAAAGACACCATCTTTCTTACCTACTGAGGTAATCAAGGTATTTAATCGGACTGGTAGTGAAAAATGATTTACATAATCCTTAAAATATTGCGCCACTTCAACTTTACTGGGGTAATGTCCTTTGGGTGCTTTAAATTTAAAACCAGGTAAATGATTATACTCTGTAGTGGTAAATAGTTGAAGAGAATCCCAGCGATTGAGCCAGGACTCACCTATTTCTTTTCCACCATCAAGGATTAAAAAGTTCTTATCCTTTTTCTGTAAATGATACGCCATAGACAGTCCAGCCTGTGCTGCACCTATAATTATGTAATCGTATACTTTACTACTCATGAACTTTTAACTTCTATAATTTGAAAACTTTATACAAACCACGTTAAGAGCTTATTTACATATTTCTTCTATATTGTCCTCCTACTTCAAACAACGCCTCCGTAATTTGACCTAGTGTACAGATTTTTGTTGCTTCCATTAAATGTTCAAAGATGTTTTCCTGTTTTACAGCTGCCTGTTGTATGTTAGATAATTGTTCTTGTTGCGCTTTCGCGAAAGCGGTATGCAAATTATCCTTAGTAGCAATTTGAGCTTGTTTCTCTTCTTCCGTCGCACGGATCACCTCAGCTGGTAAAACGGTTGGGCTACCTTTAGAACTTAGGAATGTATTTACTCCTATGATTGGGAACTCGCCTGTGTGCTTTAACATCTCGTAGTGCATAGATTCTTCTTGAATCTTACTGCGCTGGTACATCGTTTCCATTGCACCTAGCACGCCACCACGCTCAGTGATTCTATCAAATTCTTCTAGTACAGCTGCTTCGACTAGGTCTGTCAGCTCTTCTATAATGAAGGCTCCTTGAATAGGATTCTCATTTTTGGCAAGACCTAATTCTTTATTAATAATTAACTGAATCGCCATCGCACGTCTTACAGATTCCTCTGTAGGTGTGGTAATCGCCTCGTCATAAGCATTAGTATGCAATGAGTTACAGTTATCATTAATCGCATACAGTGCTTGCAATGTCGTACGGATATCATTAAAATCAATCTCTTGTGCATGTAGTGAACGACCACTAGTCTGAATGTGGTATTTTAACATTTGAGCACGAGAGTTTGCTCCATATTTGTTCTTCATCGCTTTGGCCCAAATCTTTCTCGCCACACGACCTATCACAGAATATTCTGGATCAATACCGTTCGAGAAGAAGAAACTCAAGTTAGGACCAAATTTATTGATGTCCATTCCACGACTTAGATAGTATTCCACATAAGTGAATCCGTTTGCTAATGTGAAAGCCAATTGCGTGATAGGATTTGCGCCAGCCTCTGCGATGTGGTATCCTGAAATAGATACACTATAGAAGTTACGCACTTTTTCTTCTATAAAATACTGTTGTACGTCACCCATTAAACGCAAAGCAAATTCTGTAGAGAAAATACAGGTGTTTTGTGCCTGATCTTCTTTTAAGATATCTGCTTGAACAGTACCACGTACTTGTGCTAGCGTTTCTTGTTTGATACGAGCATAGTCTGCTGGATCTAAGATTTGATCTCCTGTCAATCCTAAAAGCATCAAACCTAATCCGTCGTTTCCTTCAGGCAGCTTGCTGGTATCAACCTGTCCATTTTTAGAATATACTTTTTCGCCTTGAGCGTTTAAATAAGAAGGACGTTCTACATTATTATCATCATAAACCTCTTTAAGCTTTGCCTCTACTTTATCGCCTAGACCATTCTCAGTGATAAATCTTTCACAATTCTGGTCTATCGCTGCGTTCATAAAGAATCCTAACAACATAGGTGCTGGACCATTAATAGTCATAGAAACCGAGGTCATGGCGTGTGACAAATCAAATCCAGAATACAATTTCTTTGCATCATCTAGACAGCAAATACTTACTCCAGCATTACCGATTTTTCCATAAATATCTGGTCGCAATCCTGGATCGTTACCGTATAAGGTCACACTATCAAAAGCAGTACTTAAACGTTTTGCTGGCATTCCAAGACTTACATAGTGAAAACGCTTATTTGTACGTTCTGGTCCACCTTCACCGGCAAACATTCTTGTAGGATCTTCACCTGTTCTTTTAAACGGATATAATCCTGCGGTATAAGGAAATTCTCCTGGTACATTTTCTTGCAAACACCATTTTAAAATATCGCCCCAAGCGCTATACTTAGGTAGTGCAACTTTAGGAATCATTTTATGAGAAAGTGACTCGGTATGCGTTTCAATTTTTATGACTTTATCACGTACTTGAAACTCATAAATAGGCTGCTTGTATTTATTTACTTTTTCATCCCAACCGGTAATTACTTCCCAGTTATATGGATCAAGGTCTTTTAATGATTTGTTGAATTGGGCGATTAGAAGATTCATAAAATCTGCATCGTCTGCTAAAACAAGAGATAAAATGTACTCTTCATTTAATCCTTTATCAGTAATTAAACGCTCTCTGTTTTCTACCGCAGGTGCGTTTTCATTTTGATCTAATAAAGTATTGACCGTTTGAAAAACGCCATATAATTTCTGTGCTACTTTAGATTGAGATGCGGCAGTATTATCATAAGCTCTGTTACTTTCTGCGATTTCACTTAGATAACGTGTTCTCGATGGTGGGATCACAAAGATTTTCTCACTTTGTGCTTTATTGAGTTCGTTTTGTGAACTTAAATCTACACCTGTTTTTTCTGTAACCTCAGCCATTAGCGCTTCATACAACGCATTCATTCCTGGATCGTTGAATTGGCTGGCGATGGTTCCATAAACTGGTAGAGTTTCTGGATCTGCTTCCCAAAGGTTATGATTGCGCTGGTATTGTTTTTTTACATCGCGTAATGCATCTAGTGAACCACGTTTATCAAATTTGTTGATGGCCACTACGTCTGCAAAATCAAGCATGTCGATTTTCTCTAGTTGTGTCGCTGCACCAAATTCTGGTGTCATTACATATAAAGACACATCGCTGTGTTCTAAAATCTCAGTATCGCTCTGCCCTATTCCACTAGTTTCTAAAATGATTAAATCATAGTCTGAAGCTTTTAATACATCTACGGCTTCTTGCACATGTTTAGAAAGTGCTAGATTAGATTGCCTAGTTGCCAGAGACCTCATGTAAACACGATCGTTATTAATAGCGTTCATGCGTATTCTATCACCTAATAATGCACCACCAGTTTTACGTTTTGATGGATCTACAGATATGATTCCTATATTTTTCTCTGGGAAATCGATTAAAAACCTGCGTATTAATTCATCTACAAGTGATGACTTTCCAGCTCCACCGGTTCCTGTAATTCCTAGAACTGGTGCCTGTTTTTCAGTTTTATCGGCTTCTGCAAAATGCTTTTCAAAGTCCTCGTGACGGTTTTCTGCTAGCGAGATTAATCTAGCAATGGTCGGAACATGGTTTTGGAGCAATTCGCCGTTTAATTGCGCTTTCGCGTCCTGGTCAGTTGATTCCTTAACAGGAATGGGTGGAACAGGAACATCACATTGCTTCACTAAGTCATTAATCATTCCTTGTAATCCCATCTCACGTCCATCATCTGGTGAATAGATGCGTGTGATTCCATAATCCATCAATTCTTGAATCTCTGATGGTAGAATCACGCCACCACCACCACCAAAAATCTTGATGTGACCAGCACCTTTTTCTACAAGCAAATCACGCATGTATTTAAAATACTCGTTATGTCCACCTTGATAAGAAGTCATTGCGATACCATTTGCATCTTCCTGAATAGCAGTGTTTACCACTTCTTCTACACTTCTATCGTGACCTAAATGAATGACTTCACAGCCGGTAGACTGAATGATGCGACGCATGATGTTAATAGCAGCATCGTGACCATCAAAAAGACTGGCAGCCGTTACTATTCTTACTTTATTTACTGGAACGTATGGAGTTTGATCTTGCATTATGATAATCTCATTTTATGGTTTGCAAAATTACGAAATCGATAACGTAGTAAGAGAGATTGTTTTTAAACTTTTACAATTATTTATAGTCATAGCTTAAAGCATATACTGTTTTACTATTTTAGAGACTTAACTCATGACTATGAAAACTACATTTTACCTATTATATTCTATTATTTGTTTATTTGCTTCTTGTAGTTCTAGCGATGATAGCAGCGATAATATAATTGATGATCCAGTGGATTCGACATATTTCCCTCCATTAACTGGTGACACATGGGAGACAACTTCTCCAACAGATTTACAATGGGATAATCAAAAGCTTACTGAACTTAACACTTTTTTAGAGCAAAATGAGACACGAGCTTTTATTGTTCTAGTTGATGGTAAGATTGTGGTAGAAAAATATTGGAATAATGACCTATTAGGTCAGCCGTTTGATGTGAGCAGTACTTGGTACTGGGCAAGTGCTGGAAAATCTTTAACTGGCACTTTAGTAGGTATTGCTCAAGAAGAAGGTTTTTTAAATATCGACGATAAAAGTTCTGATTATTTGGGGAATGGATGGACCAGCATGCTACAAGTTAAAGAAGATTTAATAACCATAAAAAATCATTTAACATTCACCACAGGAATAGATTATAACGTCACAAATCAAGAATGTTATGACCCATCGTGTTTCAACTATCTTACTGATGCAGGAAATGAGTGGTACTATCATAATGCTACCTACTTAATTGTTCATGATATTATTGAAAATGCCACTGGTATGACTAATAATCAATATACTAATACCGCCATTGCAAATAAAATAGGTATGACTGGATTCTGGACAAATACAGCTCAATCGAGCAATGTGTATTTTAGCGACGCTAGAAGTGCGGCACGATTTGGTTTACTTACACTAGCCGAAGGTAATTGGGATGGCACTACCATATTAGGTGATAGTGCTTATTTTAATGCCATGACAAACACCTCGCAGAATATCAATGAAGCTTACGGTTATTTATGGTGGTTAAATGGGAAAAGCACCTTAAGATTTCCAGGATCTACCGCAACAATTCCTTCATCCCTAACACCATCTGGCCCATCTGATATGATTAGCGCGCTAGGAAAAAATGGACAGTTTATAGATGTGGTACCTAGTATGAATATGGTAGTTATAAGAATGGGTAATGAACCATCTGGTAGTTTAGTACCAGTTACTTTTCATGATGAAATGTGGGAAAAATTAACAGAGGTAATGGAAAACTAAAGTTTTGGTAATTTCAAAGCTGTATTCTTTCTGCACTTTATCTTTACCTTTTTTATTTAAATTAATTAATTGAGAAATTACAGAAGATACAGTCGTATAGGAATAGCTACTAAAGGAGTAGTTTTTGGCTTAATGGGCATTATGGCACTCATAACAGCTTTTCAGTTGAGCTATGCTCTTAAAGGTGGTGATGATGTATTGCAATGGATTTCTAGATTAACCTACGGTAGAGTCCTACTATTTGCAATGAGTATAGGACTCGCCGGATATATTTTCTCAAGATTCTACTTGACGTTTAACAAGCAAGATTATGATGGTTCTCATGAAAAACCTCTATATCGTAGGGCTGCCTATTTCATTAATGGGTTAGGTTATTGTTTGTTACTTTTTAGCTGTTTAAAATTACTTTTTGGCATGCCAGATGAGTCTGGCGATGATGGTTGGAAAATTGTCTTATTACAAACTATTTGGGGAAAAATCATTGTATTTATAATTGCTACTGGACTTGCTGTAAGTGCTGTAAATGAATGGTGGATTTCATTTTCTGTTATGATGGATAAAATGATGCATAAAGAAGAACTTACTGATACACAGTATAAATACCTTATGTTGTTAGGTCGTATAGGACGTTTCAGTAGAGGAATAGTATTTGGTGTGTTTTCCTATATTATGTTTAGATCTTTATATTACGGACTCAGAAATCTACCTAAAGGCGCAGATGCTGCATTCCAATTCATGAGTGTTCAGTACGGAGCGGTTATCATGGGAATAGTAGCCTCTGGACTAACTTGTTACGGCCTTTATCTTATTTTAAGCGGTAAACACCGTAACATTCCTATTAAATAAATCTAGATTTGAATTGAATTCATTTTTTAGTAATTGCGCTTTCGCGAAAGCGGAATTATAAAACAAAAATCATATTATTCTTAGAAAGTCTAGTTTAGTTTTAACTCTTTGTCCAGCTTCATAAATAGATTCTTGAAAGTAAAACTTCACAAAATATTAAGATTTGAAAATTCTATCTTCACGAACTGTATGAAGAATTTTATTTTTACCTCTACGATTATATTATTATTCTTATCAACTGCTGTTGCTCAGGAGAATAGACTTGCTCATAAGCAACCTAACACTGCCGAAATCTATCACAATATTGAGAAGTTAGGTTTTTTAGGAACCGCATTATACGTTGCTGCACATCCAGACGATGAAAATACCAGACTTATATCATCGCTGGCTAACGATAAAATGGCAAGAACAGCTTATTTATCCTTAACAAGAGGTGATGGTGGACAAAACCTTATAGGTCCTCAACTGCGAGAGCAATTAGGAATGATAAGAACACAAGAACTTCTAGAAGCAAGAAATGTAGACGGCGGGCAACAGTTTTTTACACGTGCAAACGATTTTGGTTATTCAAAGCATCCTGATGAAACTTTAGAAATATGGAACCAGCAAGAGGTGATGGAAGATATGGTTCAAATTATAAGGGAATTTAAGCCAGATGTAATTATTAATAGGTTCAACCATCGCACTCCTGGAACAACTCACGGACATCATACGACTAGCGCCATGTTAAGTATGAAAGTCTTCGAATATGCAGCAGATAAAACAGTGTATGCAAATCAATTAAAAAATCTAGACACCTGGCAAGCGCAACGCATATTTTTTAACACGAGCTGGTGGTTTTATGGCAGTCAAGAAGCTTTTGAAAAGGCAGATAAAACAAATCTTCTAGAAATAGACGCAGGTACCTATTATCCGCATAAAGGGTTATCTAATAGCGAAATAGCAGCTCTAAGTAGAAGCCAGCACAAATCTCAAGGCTTTGGCAGTAGCGGTTCTCGAGGTACTCAAACTGAATATTTAGAATACCTGAAGGGTTCTTTCCCTACCGATAAATCTGATTTATTTTCAGGTATTAATACCACATGGACACGTGTGAAAGGTGGTAGCCGCATACAAACTCAATTAAATTCTATTATAGCAAATTATAACTTCAAGAAACCTACAGCTAGTATTCCTGACTTATTGAAGTTGAGATCACAAATCTCTAATCTCAAAGAAGAGCACTGGAAAAACATCAAGCTTGAAGAACTAGACCAGATTCTTCTTGATATAACAGGTGTTTATCTAGAGGCAAGTGTTGCTACTAATACCGCAACCGCAGGAGAATCGCTAGAGGTTGCGATAGAATTGACTAATCGATCTGATCAAGAATTTAAAGTTAGCCTACTCTCTAATCAATTAGTTACCATTAAAGAAAAGTCCTTTTCTTTAGATCAAAATGAAAGTAAAAGAGTTTCTGGAAAACTTCAAATTCCTGCCATTTATGAAGCTAGCACTCCATATTATTTAAAAGAGAAAGGCACATTGGGAATGTATAGTTTTAAAGATCGCAGTCTTACAGGTTTACCAGAGAAACAAAGTGAGTTTATGGTCAGAGCGCTCATCGAACTCAATGGAACAGAGCTTTATCGAGAAATTCCCATCATTCATAAAAGAACCGATCCAGTACGAGGAGAAGTTAATGAACCATTTTATATCGTTCCAGAAGTAGCAGTAAGTATAGAAAATCCTGTTTATGTATTCTCAGGAAATACGATTCAACCTATTCAAGTAACTGTAAGCGCTAATAAGAGGATAGAAAATGGTACTCTAGAGCTTTGCCATCCTGATCAATGGATAGTAACACCTATGAACTTTGCGATTAAGGCACTAGAGAAAGGAGAGAAAAAGACCTTTACTTTTCAGGTGAAGCCACCTCAAAATGCTAGTAGAGGTTTCATCTCTGGATTAGTGAAATTAGGTCTTAAAACCTATTCTCAAGAAGTGATAAGTATTGATTACGATCATATTCCAGACCAGCAACTAGTGAAAGATAATGAGTCTCAAGTGGTAAAACCTGGACTTCAAAACAGAGCGCAAACCGTAGCTTACATCAATGGTGCAGGAGATGATGTAGCACAAGCGATAGAAGCAATAGGTAGTAAAGTTTTTAAATTTGAGCCTAGTGAAGTTCCTTCAGACTTGTCTAAGTATGATGCTGTTGTTATAGGCATTAGGGCTTACAATGTTGCCAAAGAAGATATGGCAGCGTTACAACCTAGATTAGATTCTTACGTTAAAAATGGCGGTACACTGCTGATGCAATATAATACGAGCAGGAGAATAAGCCCAGATGCTTTAGGGCCTTTACCTATTACGCTTTCGCGAAAGCGAGTAACTGACGAAAATGCTACCGTAAA
>NZ_MAAX01000133.1 GCF_002162835.1 Nonlabens dokdonensis | reverse complement strand
GGTTTTCTAATAAAGGGAATGAAGTAGCATGGGGAACGATAGGAAACGCAAGTACTAGTGAAGGACATTTTTGGGAAACATTTAATGCAGCTGGTGTATTACAAGTTCCTATGGTTATAAGTGTATGGGATGATGATTATGGAATATCTGTTCATGCTAGACATCAAACTACAAAAGAGAGCATAAGCAAGATTCAAGCTGGTTTTCAACGTGATGAGAATCATGAAGGTTTTGAAATAATGACCGTTAAAGGTTGGGATTATGTCTCTCTTATGGAAACCTATGAAAAAGCAAGCAAAATTTCTCGAGAGCAACATGTACCAGTAATGATTCATGTTGAAGAACTTACACAACCTCAAGGACATAGTACAAGCGGCTCACATGAACGCTATAAAGACGAAGACCGTCTTAACTGGGAACGTGAATATGATTGTAACGTTCAATTCAGAAAATGGCTCATTGAAAATAATTTTGCTACAGAAGAAGAACTTTTGGATATAGAAAAATCCATCAAAAAAGAAGTTAGAGAAGGTAAAAAAGCCGCATGGAATGCTTATCTCAATCCTATTTTACAGGAGCGTGATGAAGCGGTACAACTTATAGAAGCTGTAGCCGCAATTTCTGAAAATGGAGTTTTTATTAAACCATTAGCTTCTCATCTTAAAGAGCAAAAAGAGTTATACCGTAGAGATACATTAGAAGCAGTAAGAAAAACATTAAGGTTTACTCTTCAAGAGAAGCATGAAGCAATTGAAGATTTAAATAAATGGTTAATTAACTATACTCAAAATAATCAAAACAAATATAGCAGCTATTTACACAGTGATTCTAATCAGGCAGCAACTAAAATTGCCGCTGTTGCACCAGAATACAATGATAATAGTAAAGAAGTAGATGCTCGATTAGTAATGAGAGAAAACTTTGACGCTCTCTTTAACGCGCATCCAGAAGTCATGGTTTTTGGAGAAGATGCAGGAAAAATAGGTGATGTAAATCAAGGTCTAGAAGGTATGCAAGAAAAATATGGCGAACTAAGAGTCGCTGATACCGGCATACGTGAAGCGACGATCTTAGGTCAAGGTATAGGTTTAGCCATGAGAGGCTTACGCCCTATTGCTGAAATTCAGTATCTAGACTACCTTTTATATTGTTTACAATTAATGAGTGATGATTTAGCTACCGTGCAATATCGTACTGCTGGTAAGCAAAAAGCTCCTGTAATCATAAGAACTCGAGGACATCGACTGGAAGGAATATGGCATAGCGGTTCACAAATGGGTGGTATCTTAAATCTGGTAAGAGGTATACACGTTCTTGTTCCAAGAAATATGACGCAAGCTGCTGGTTTTTACAACACGTTGCTCGCAAGTGACGAGCCGGCACTTATCGTAGAATGTCTCAATGGATACCGTTTGAAAGAAAAGTTACCGGCAAACTTAGGAGAATTTAGAACTCCTATAGGTAAAGTGGAAACCCTTAAAGAAGGTAAAGATATTACTATAGTCTCTTACGGTTCAACACTAAGATTAGTAAGTGACGCCGCAATTGAACTAGAGCGCGCAGGAATTGATGTAGAAATTATTGATGTACAATCTCTTCTACCATTTGACATCAATCATGATATAGTTGAAAGTATTAAGAAAACTAATAGATTACTAGTAATTGATGAAGATGTGCCAGGTGGTGCTAGTGCTTATATATTACAAAAAATTGTAGATGAACAAAACGCTTGGAAACACTTAGATAGCAAGCCACAATGTCTAGCTGCACAACCGCATAGACCAGCTTATGGTACAGATGGAGATTATTTCTCTAAACCTAGTGTAGATGATATTTTTGATAAAGTTTATCATATCATGAATGAATCTAATCCTAAAAAGTTCCCGATACATAGTTCTTAATAAATGGGGAAAAACGATAAGCATATATCAAGCCAGTGGAGACGTAAAATTCATGAAGTAATTTATGAGGCAGACACACCAGCAGGTAAGATATTTGATGTAACTCTACTCGTTGTCATAATAATAAGTCTAATACTTGTGATGCTCGAGAGCGTCCCAGAATTAGGTAACAATTATCGTGAGCAATTCATTATTGCAGAATGGGTAATAACCGTTTTTTTTACTATTGAATATATTTTAAGGGTTATCTCTATCAATAAACCTTTTAAATACATCTTTAGCTTTTATGGGATTATAGATTTTATATCCACTATTCCACTCTACCTCACTTTCTTTTTTGGTGGCCTTAATGCGTTACTTGCTGTACGATCACTACGTTTGTTAAGAATCTTTAGGATTTTGAAAATAACAAGATATATAGGCGAGGCAGATAAACTAAGTAAAGCAATAAGATCTAGTGGTCCTAAAATTGCCGTATTTCTATTTGCAGTGATGGTAGTATCAATCATCTTTGGAACAATAATGTACTTGATTGAAGGGCCAGAACATGGATTTGACAGTATTCCTAAATCTATATATTGGTGCATTGTTACATTAACGACAGTAGGTTTTGGCGATATTGCACCAGAAACTCCATTAGGTCAATTTCTCGCTGCAATAATTATGATTATGGGATATGGTATTATAGCTGTACCTACAGGAATTGTTAGTGCAGAATATTCTAAATCAAGTAACGATGACAAGGTTAATCCTGAGAATAATGCTGATTATAGACATGTAAATACCCAAGTCTGTCAAAACTGTCTTTCTAAAAAGCATCAAGACGGAGCATCCTTCTGTCACAATTGTGGAGCCTCATTAGATGACTAAGAAAACATTACTTTGCATCGTAGGCCCTACAGCTATAGGTAAAACTGCTCTTAGTATCGCTTTCGCGAAAGCGTACAACACATCCATAATTTCGTCAGATTCTAGACAGTTCTATAAAGAAATGACCATAGGAACAGCGGTTCCCGAAAAAGAAGAGCTGGCAGCAGCACCGCATCATTTTATTCAAAATAGAAGCATACTTGACAATTACTCTGTAGGTGATTTTGAAAGAGATGTATTGCAGCTTTTACCAGAACTGTTTGAACAAAACGATATCGTAATAATGGTAGGTGGCAGCGCCCTTTATGAAAAAGCGGTAACCCATGGATTAGATGATCTTCCTAATGTTCCCGCAACAGTCCACGAGCAAATTAAATTAGAATTTGAAATCAATGGTATTTCTTGGTTACAAGAAGAGGTACAAAAAATCGATCCAGAGTATTTTGAAACGGTAGACATTCATAATTCTCATCGCTTAATTAGAGCGCTGGGCATTTTTCGCGTAAGCGGTAAAAAGATGAATGAGTTAAGAACTGGTAAAGCTCAAGAAAGAAATTTTAATATCGTTAAAATAGGCCTTACTGCAGAGCGTGAGGAATTATATGAGCGCATTAATAAGCGTGTAGACATAATGATGGATCGTGGTCTAGAAAAAGAAGCACGTGAACTTTATAACTACCGTAACCTTAACGCCTTGCAAACTGTAGGATACAAGGAATTTTTTGAATATTTTAATGGCTCTTATTCTATAGAAGAAGCGGTAAGGTTAATTAAAAGAAACACCAGACGATTTGCAAAACGACAATTAACCTGGTACCGTAAAGATCTATCTGTAAACTGGTTTCACTACAAAACTCGCCATACAGAAATAATACAGCGAGTTAGTGAAAAACTTATGGATTGATCTATTTAATAATCTACTTGATCCTTAACAAGTAAACGGAAACCTTCTCCGTGAATGTTAACAATCTCTACATTATCATCCTCCTTTAAGTACTTACGCAATTTTGCAATGTAAACATCCATAGATCGAGAAGTGAAATAGTTGTCATCTCTCCAGATCTTAGTAAGCGCTAATTCACGTGGCATTAAATCGTTAAGGTGTAATGCTAGTAAACGTAAAAGTTCATTTTCTTTAGGAGATAATTTTACTGGTTCTTTATCGCCTAAGGATAAAAATCTCAATTTAGAATTAAGGTGAAAGTTACCTATTTGAAATTCAAACTCTTTAGAATCTGCAAGGCTATCTTGTCCTTTACGTTGCATGATAGCTTTGATTTTCATGAGTAGAACCTCGCTGTCAAAGGGCTTGTTCAAGTAGTCGTCTGCTCCTACTTTATAACCTCTTAAAACATCTTCTTTCATAGCCTTTGCTGTTAAGAAAATGATAGGAACCTCTTCATTCTTCTCTCTAATTTCTTTAGCTAGAGTAAAACCGTCTTTATAAGGCATCATTACATCTAGGATACAAAGGTCATAATTGTCTTTCTTGAATTTCTCAAAACCTTCCATACCATTCTTAGCATGTACTACGTCAAAGTCATTCATTAAAAGGTAATCCTTTAATACTGTTCCAAAGTTTGGATCATCTTCTACTAAAAGTATTTTTTTGTTTTCGGTTTCCATAAGTTATTAATTTATATTTAGGTTATTATCGGTAGATGAATACTAAAGGTACTACCTTTTCCTTTAACACTTTCCACATGGATTTCTCCATCGCAGTCATCTAATATTCTTTTTGCATAGGCTAGTCCTAACCCATGACCTTTTACATTATGAATGTCGCCAGTATGCTCTCTAAAAAACTTTTGAAAGACTTTACGTTGTGCTTGCTTACTCATTCCTATTCCTTGATCTCGCACTTTAATCACTAGCTTGTTTTTAATATTTTCTGTAAAAACGTCAATGATAGGAGCACCTTCAGTATACTTTATAGCATTCTCAAGCACATTTACTATAACATTAGTGATATGACTTTCATTTGCTAACACTTCTGTTCTCAATGCTCCCAGATGAGTTTTGATAACGCCATTCCTTTCTTCAAGAATTAACTGGATATGAGATATGCTATCTTCAACAACTTCATTCATATCTAGACGTTCTTTCTCGATATCTAGATCATTTTTTTCAAGTTTTGAAATTCTAAGAACATTTTCAACTTGACTATGCATGCGTTTATTTTCTTCTCTGATCATTCTATGATAGTTCTTTACCTTTTCAGGATCAGCAGAAATTCTAGGATGTTTTAATGAGTCTAAAGCCAGATTAATTGTCGCTATAGGAGTCTTAAACTCATGAGTCATATTATTAATGAAATCAGTCTTGATTTGAGATATTTGTCGTTGTTTAAAAATTTGTTTAATGGCATTAGAATATGCCACAACTATTACGGTAGTAAAAACAAGAGATAGAAGAGCCATTCCCGCTACAGACGAAAGAATGTATTTCTTTCTATCGGGCATATTGAGATATAAAATATAAGGTTCTGTTTGTAGATTATTGAATCTAAAAATAGGTGCAGACCATGTGGCGTCTGTGAGAAAATCAAACTGATCAGACTTTATGTTAGTAGCAAAACTATCTTGGTAAACAGCAAACTCAAAGTCTGCTTTTATAGACCTATTCTCTAATTCTTCTTTTAGAATTTCATTTAGTTCATCCCTTGAAATACGTTGCGAGATAGGTAAAAGTGAATTGTAATTACTAATAAGTTCTTTATCAACTTTACGAGCATATTGATCTAGCTGTGATAATTCTGAAATCGTTTTTTTCTTTTTGCTAGAGTAACCGCTAGTTGTAGAAATACTCTTTTTATTTAAAAGCTTATTAAAAGTTACACTATCTATATCTAAATCTAGAAGTTGAGGATTTAATTTAAAATTTTCATTTAAAAGACTTGTGCTATATTTTGATGTCTCGTCAAAGTTTTGATTGCGCTGTATCAACATTAACTCACTTATGGTACGTGGATTAGGCTGCACTCCTAAACTGTCTCTTATTTGATCTAAAACATCATAGAATTTCTCTACCTCACGATCCTCTAGCTCAGAGGAGACAGATGCTAAGGTTTGCCGCACTGCAAACGAAAACTGCTCTTCTTTATCACTAACACTATTAATGATCCAATAAATTTGAACCATAACTATACCAGCGAGTGAGACACTCATTAGACCGATTAAAAAATATAAAACACGCTTTTGCACTCTACAAATTTAACATATTGAAAAAGTGTTAAAAAGCCTTTAACCATATATTAACTTAGTAAATTATTTAAAACTAATCAGGAATTTAACAAAACATCATGCATTATCGACACATATGTTTTTGTGATTTCTAAATTATTATTAATAATCACAAAATCAGACAAATTAAGTCTCTCAATATCTGACCATTGATTACTTAATCGAGCTTCTACTTCTTCTCGAGAGGTTTGGTCTCTTTGCATAACGCGGTTTACTCGTTCCTCAATATTTGTAGTAATTAGTAGTACAGCATCACAACGTTTATGACCTCCACTTTCAAAGAGTATGGCTGCTTCGTAAATAATATAAGGTGCATCCTGTTTTAATAGCCAGTCATCAAAATAAGTTCTCACTGCTGGATGTAAAATGGCATTAAGACCTTTAAGTAGATCAACATCTTTAAACACTTTTGATGCTATATACTTTTTATCAGGAATGAGTTCATTATCTAAATTTGTAGTATAAGAATGTTCTCCAAGTAAATCCTTTACAGCTGCTATAACTACTTCGTTAGTACCAAGTAGCATTTTTGACACATCATCTGCAATGAAAATAGGTACATGAAACAGTTTGAACATGTTTGCAACAGTTGACTTTCCACTTCCTATTCCACCAGTAAGACCAATAATCTTCATTATTTGATAGTTAAGATTTGAACCTGAGAAGGCGAAATACGATAAGAAATCACATCAGAGTTCTTTACCCTAATCTCTGGAATGACAGACATATTAAGATCATCTACTTTATCATAATTAATGAAAATATCAAAATCTTCTTTGTCAATAGTTTCAAACTTAGCAACGGGAGATGAGAAAATCACTTCTATGGTATCTGGTATAATTTTAATTTCGTAGTCATTTGAATTATTAATCAATTTTAACTTGATGTTGTATGTACCTTCTGTAACTTGAGTAGCTTTATATGTTAATTCAATTTCTTCAGGGTTATAATTTAATTCAGGATCGATTTCCTTAAGATTAATAGAAAATTTAGTAACACTATCTTTAATTATCACTTTAGATTTCTTTTTTACATCAAACACAACTAGCTCTTTGACTTTAGCATCGTTTCCTGTGATAATAACACTATCTATATTAAAAAAAGGATCTGAAAGAGGATAATAATTATTTGTATACTCTGCTGTTGAACTATTCTTCAAGGGTATTTTTTTAGTAGCATATTTCCTAAAATTAAGAAACAACTCTTGATCATCTACACCAACTATGTCATAGGAACGCGATTTTATTTTTCTCATATTTTTAAGACTTTTAGTTGAATTAAAAAATAGTGAGTCATTACGTAAATAGGTGTTTTTTTCTAGATCTAACTCTAGACTATGTCCAAAAAT
Source organism: Nonlabens dokdonensis (assembly GCF_002162835.1). Lineage (GTDB taxonomy): Bacteria > Bacteroidota > Bacteroidia > Flavobacteriales > Flavobacteriaceae > Nonlabens > Nonlabens dokdonensis_B. The sequence goes on along the minus strand of NZ_MAAX01000133.1, from coordinate 14,581 downwards.
CTTTTCCCATATGAGCGTTAATCCACTTGCTTGTATTTCTAATGGAATTTGAATTTCCTTAGAATTTTCCAAAAGAATCAGTGAATTAGGTATATTGATAAAACTTATATCAAAAATTATTTCTTCTCGATAGACATCTTTATACTTTGAGATAAACCACAAACTTGCTACTACGACAACGACTAAAAGAAAACTAAGTATATTTTTATATCTCATGATTTTACTTAAAGAATAGATTAGGAAAAGCAGTTCTTTCTGGCACCTTCTTCATATTGATTTTATACCAAGATAATAGAAAACCAGTTCCGTAGCCATAAAATTGTACTATACAAGCTATTATTGATTTAAAACCTACTATGAGCCCGTTTCTAATAGAAGATTCAATGAATATCAAAAGAAAATATATTGCATAAAATAGAATTAACCAGTATTGACCAATAAACAACAAACCAATTGAAAAAAACAATCCCATTATGAATAATGTAGGGAACCAGTAGGTAAGTTTCTTAGTTTCTGGATGCCATTTATTTAAAATTACACGTACCATCCCGAATTTATTTACTTGTTTATAAAATAAGAACCATGAAATTCTTCTTTCGTGATAAACGTATGCTTTGCTAATTAAAGCTGTTTCAAAATTATTCTTCCATAATCTAATAGTAAGATCAGGATCTTCACCTGGATGAATCTTACTGAATCCATTAGTAACTATAAAAGCCTTTTTACTTAACCCCATATTAAAACTACGAGGTTGAAACTTACCTAGAGCTTCACTACCTCCACGCAATCCTCCAGTAGTAAAGAAAGAAGTCATAGAATAATTTATAGCCTTTTGTAAATCACTGAAGCTTTCGGCGGCGGCATCAGGCCCACCATAGCAGTCCACAAATTTCTTTTTTAAAAATCTATCTACATGATTTAAATAACTCTCGGGCAAAATACAATCACTATCCAGAATGATAAAGTAATCACCGTTTGCTTTCTTCATACCATAATTTCTAGAATCTCCAGGACCAGAATTTGACTTAAATAAATAGTTGATATTTACGCTTTCGCGAAAGCGAGAACAAACAGTCTTACACGTATTTTCAGAACCATCTTCAATGATAACAACTTCAAATGCTCCCTCATAATTCAATTGAGAGATACTTAAAAGTAATTTTTCAATTTCATCAGGCCTATTGTATACAGGGACTATGAAGGAATAATAAATTGATTTCACAATTCAAAAATAGTCAATAAAAAAAGGTCATTCTATAAGAATGACCTTTTTAATAAAGAACTATTTAACTCTTAGTCACGCATAACCTTGACCACCTTACTTTGAGCTCCTGATGTTACCTCGATAAGGTACATTCCAGAAGGGAAAGTTGATAAATCAATAGTAGTTGCTGTAGCGTTAGGTTGTGTAGCAAATAATTGCTGACCTAATAAATTTCTAACTACAATACCATCTATAACTTGCTGACCGTTAAAGTTAACAATATCATTAGTTGGATTAGGGTAATAATTGAATTCTAATGTTTCAGAATCATCAACTCCTACCGTACCATCAACTGTAAAGTTATCTACAAAGAAATCTACATCTTGACCATCTGCCACTGTTCCATTTGTAGACCAGAAAGCAAATCTCACGATACCAGAGTAAGCATTTAAAGCAAAGGTTTCTTGCTGTCCAACGTTAGAAACATTACTTGCTGCATTATATGTTGCAATATTAGTCCATGTAACTCCATTATCTGTTGTAATTAAAAACTGTACTTCATCATCACTACCAAAGTTATCTGCAGTGGTAGAATTAAATGCAGTTAAAGCTACATCAAAACTAACAGTTAACATGGTACCTGGATTAATTCCTAGATCAATTTCTGGAGAAACTAACCAGTCATTTTCACCACCTATATTCCAGATATTTACTCGTGCTGCTTGACCAAAAGTGCTAGAAGGATCATTTGCAAAATCATCATCGATCCAGTCTCCATCTAGACCGTTAGGTCCTGTAGCTATATCAGTATTATCTCCTTCTGTCCAGCATGCACCTGGGAAAGTAGAGAAATCGTTACCTGGTGTACCTGTGATAGAACCGTAAGGCGCAATAAATGGTGCACATAATGTACTAAATGTTTGAACAGAAGTCCAGTCGCTATAGAATCCACCGCCACAATCAGCTCTTACATAAACTTCATAGTCAGTTGCAGGAGACAATGTAGTATCTGTATAAGGATTACTTGTTACACTAGTTCCATTTCCTGTAGGTATTCCAGTTCCAGGAGCTTGAATTGCAACTTCCCATACGGTTGCATTTCCATTCTCTGTCCAACCGATGGTTGCTGTATCACTACCTATAGCAGAAACATTTACAGAAGATGGTGCAGAACAGAAAGTTCCACAAGTTTGAATTCTCATCAAGTCTAAAGCAACGTCACCTACAAATCCAGCTTCATTACCTGCTTCTTCTGTAGCAGTTAATTGAATGTAAACAGTCTGACCGATCAATGTCGATGGAAGCATTACTCCTACTGGAGCAAATTGATCTGTTTGAGCAGCTTGCAATGGACCAACAAATGTGAACACATTTGTAAATGGACCAGCAGCACTCGTACCGTAACCTACTTCAAAAGTAGTTTGATCTCCACCAAAAGAATGGAAAAAGAACGAAAGTTCAAGTTCATCATTTGCTCCTGTAGTTAAGTCAATTGGAGGCGATACGATAGATCTTGGTCCTACATTTGTGCCTGAAGTATCAAAGAATACATATCCAGCCCCATCTTCTGGACTTAGTGGACCAGTACCTGTAGAACCAGTTCCAGCAGTAGCTCCAAATTCCCAGTTACCGGTAGTTGCTCCGGTATCTCCAGTCCAAGAGGTAGTGGTAGAATCAAATCCTTCTTCCCAAATAAATCCAGGAGCTCCTGTTGTACATGAAACGCCTTGTGGGCCTAATGGGAATGTTCTCACATTAACAGGGTTTGTAGCAGGGCTAATGTCCATAGGATTACAAACAGCAAATACTCTAACTTGATAAGGTGTATTTGGTGTTAAACCGTTTAAAATATAGTTCGTATTTGACAATACTCCATTCACTTGAACTGGTGTACCAGTAGCAAAATCTGGAGTGGCATATTCAACAATCCACTCTGTCTCAGTATTTCCAGCATTCCATGATAGGTCTAGGTTATCATCACCGATGGAGTTAACTACTAGTCCATTTGGATTAGGGCAGGAAGGTATTACCTCATAATTTATATCATCTAAATACATGGCATCAAACGTACCAGCTTGTACAAATCTGAACGCTATGTGGCCTCCAGTTGTTGTTAATGAAGTAAAGTTTACAGTTTGTTCTGCATATTGATCATCAGGTAAATCTGCGTTTGTAAATGCTTGAACTAAATTAAATGTAGATACATCGTTAGGATCTGACATAACACCTACTTCAAGACCACCTAAATCTCTATCATAAGCAAAGAAACGTACACGCTTAGTATTGTCTAAGTCAGTAAATTCAGGCATTACGTAGTATAAACCTACATTAGCATCACTACTACTGGTTAAATACATATGTTGAGATCCACTATTTGCAATAAAATCATCCACACGGACTATAGGAGTTCCAATTGTAGCGTTATCTAAAATAGCATTATCACATACGAAAAGTCCATCTAAAGGATCTGTTTCAAAATCAGTGAAGTATGGTGCTGTATATGGCAAACAAGGAGTTGTAAATTGGAAAGGACCAACCCAGTCGCTTGTAGCAGTTGCACTACATATTGTTCTATAATAAACTTCATACTGAGTTGCGGCAGTCAATGTATTATCAGTAAATGAAGTTACCGTAATAGGTGTTCCTGCAACCGTAGGAACTCCAGTTCCATTTTGTTGAATTACGTATTCATAAGACCCAGAAGGTGTTCCTAACGTATCATTGAATGAAAAATCTCCACCTGTAGGCGTTAAGTTAGTTACGGCAAATGAATCTGGATTAGAACAATAGTCACCACAAGTTTCTATTCTCATTAAATCTAAAGCTATGTCACCTACAAATCCAGTCTCATTTCCAACTTCTTCCGTAGCGGTAATTTGTAAATAAACTGTCGCAGATCCCAAGACTGATGCAGGTAAACTAGCGCCTACTAAGGCATATGGATCATTTTGAGAACTTTGTAATGGACCGACATAAGTAAAAATGTTAGTAAATGGACCAGAAGCAGAAGTTCCTACACCTATTTCAAATAATGTTAAATCACCACCTACTGAATGAAGATAGAAAGAAAGTTCAGCTTCATCAGTTGCAGCAGATAAATCTATCGCTGGAGATACCATAGACCTAGGTCCTACATTAGTTCCAGAAGTATCAAAAAATACATATCCAGTTCCGTCTTCTGCAGTAAAAGGTCCAGTACCAGTTGAACCTGTACCACCATTAGCTGCAGAACCTCCAGTGAAATCCCAGTTACCATTTGCAGTACCTGTTGCACCAGTCCAACCACCTATTCCATTATCAAAACCTTCTTCCCAAGCAAAAGCATTATCGTTGTTAGGGCATGTAACACCTTGAGGTGCACTAGGCAATGTAACAATGTTAACAGGATTTGTAGACGGGCTGATATCCATAGGTCCACATACCGCAAAAACTCTTACCTCATATTGCGTATTTGAAGATAACATATCCAAAACATAATTGGTATTACTCATAACACCAGTACGAATACCTAATGATCCTGCACCACCAGGTGTAAAACCTGGAATCCCATATTCTACAATCCATTCTGTCTCAGTTCCACCAGCTGTCCAAGATAATTCAATGGACGATTCAGTTGGGTTTGCACTAGTAACCAAACTAGGCTGCGGACAGTTAGGAATTTCTTCGTAATTAATATCATCTAAATACATAGCATCAAACGTACCAGCAGGGATAAATCTAAAAGCAATCCATCCGCCAGTTGTAGTTAAACTTGTAAATTCTACAGTCTGTTCAGCATATTGATCATCTGGTAAATCAGCATTAGTAAATGTCTGTGCAACGGTAAAAGTTGTTGCGTCTGTTGGATCTGTCATTGTTCCAACTTCAAGTCCACCTAGATCTCTATCATATGCAAAAAAGCGAACTCGCTTAGTTGCGTCTAAATCAGAAAATTCAGGCATTATATAAAATAATTCAGCATTTGCTGCCGTAGAAGAACCACTATACATATATATATGTTGTCCTCCAGAATTAGCTATGAAATCGTCTACTTGTACTAATGGTGCAGTTCCTGAACCACTACCTACAACTATATTACTATCACAATTGTTCAATCCAGTTAATGGATCACTATCAAAATCTGTAAAATAAGGTGCTGTAAGCGCTGCACATCTCGTAGTAAATGTAAAAGGTCCTACCCAATTACTATTTCCTCCTGCTGTACATACAGATCTTACATAAAAATCGTATTGAGTATCAGGATTTAGACCAGAGATAGGGTTAGCTGTATTTGAAGAAGTAGATTGTACTCCAGCTGTACTAGAACCTAACACGTAACCGGAAATATCATATTCAAATTCCCACATGGTAGCCATATCGTTTTCTACCCATTCAAGATTAGCAGTTGTAGAACCAATTGTTGTAGCGTCAAGATCAGTAACATTTGCACAATCTGGAGCTACATCAACTCTAACATTATCAATTGCAATATCTGATGCAAAGGAAGAACCTTTTGTAGCTTTCCAAACTATTGAAATAGTTTGTCCACTATAAGCAGATAAATCAACAATTGATTCTAAAAATGGATCTGTGTCAGCTACTTGTTGAGCGCCTGATATTAACAAAACACTAGTTTCTACACCAGCAGCATCTACAAATACTTCTAGTTGATCAATATTTGCACCAGTCATGTGATAATCAAATCTCAATTCTGGGGCCGATAATGGCGTTAAATCAATCAGTGGAGAAGTTAACTCTGCAATATCACCAGTAGCACCTGCACCACCTTCAGTATACATATAATTACCTGTTGTCACACTTGGGGCTGGTCCTGTTGCTGTTGAAGCAGTCAAGGTAGGAGGAGCTACTACCCAATTGTAATTTGCTACACTTCCAGACCAGCAATTTTCTGAAACAAATCCATCTGCTGCACCTGGAAAACCATTTGTTGTAGCAGTGAAGTTTTCAAAATCTTCAAAAAATGGTGCTGCAAATGAAGAACAAGCTGTTTGAAATGATACAGGTCCTGTCCATACAGATTCTCCTGCTGTTCCAGCACAAACTGCTCTTATATAAACATCATAGTTCGAAAAAGCGGTTAAACCAGTCCATGTGTATGGGTTACTCGTTGCAGTTTGTTGAACACCACTGGTCATAGCATCTGGAGCTGGGTTCCCAGCATCTTGAACTAAAACTTCAAAACTAGCGGTTCCACCAACTGTGTTATCCATCCAAGAAATATCCACTGTCGTATCGGTAAAACTATCTACTGAAACATTTGTAGGCTCTGGACACGTCGGAGCGGTTTCATAAGTAATATCATCTAGATAAATAGCATCGAAAGTTCCTGGAGCAACAAATCTGAAAGCAACATAACCACCAGTAGTTGTCAAAGAATTAAAATAAACTGTTTTTTCTTCATAAGTATCGTCAATCATATCAGCATCTGCAAAAACAGAGGAAACAGTAAAAGTTGCTGGGTCAGATGGATCAGTCATCGTACCAACCTCTAACATTCCGTTATCTCTGTCATAAACATTAAATCTGATACGTTTATTTGCATCTAAATCAGAGAATTCTGGAAGCACGTAATATAATTCTGCTGTAGCACCTGTACTACCGCTGTACATATAAATATGATTGGATCCAGAAACTGAAATTAAATCATCAACTCTTACCCATGGAGCAGTACCAGTACCACTACCTATTACTATGCTATCATCACATACAAACAGACCATCTAATGGATCTGACTCATAATCAGTAAAATAAGGAGCTGTAAATGGAACACAAGCCGTGGAAAAAGTAGCTGGACCTATCCATTCACTCTCTCCAGCCATTCCGCCACACATGGTTCTTACATAAACTTCATAACTAGTGGCTGGTGTCAAACTACTATCTGTAATAGTGGTTGTAGTAGCCGCAGTTCCAGCGGAAGTCGGAATACCTGTACCTGGAGCTTGAACCACATACTCATATGCACCAGCTGCAGTTCCATTAGTATCATTAAAAGATATATCAACACTCGTTGTGGTAACATTATTTACCATTAAAGAATCTGGGTTACTACAAAAAGCCCCACAAGTCTGAATTCTCATTAAATCTACAGCCACATCACCTACAAAACCGGTTTCATTACCAGCTTCTTCAGTCGCCGTTAATTGAATATATACTGTGGCACTACCTAAAACTGAAGCAGGCATTGTTGCTCCAACTAATACAAATGGGTCGCTTTGAACGGCTTGTAATGGTCCTTGATAAGTAAAAATACTAGTGAATGGGCCCGTAGGCGAAGTTCCCACAGAAACATCAAATAAAGTTAGATCAGATCCAAAAGAGTGAAAGAAAAAGGTCAGTTCTGCTTCGTCAGTAGCATTCGTTAAATCAATAGCCGGTGAAACAATTGATCTTGGACCCACGTTAGTTCCTGAAGTATCAAAAAACGCATATCCTAAACCTTCCTGTGGTGAAAGCGGTCCAGTTCCTGTAGAACCTGTTCCAGCTGTCGCTCCAAACTCCCAGTTACCTGTAGTAGCTCCAGTATCTCCTGTCCACAATGTTGATGTAGAATCAAAAGTATCATCCCAAGCAAAAGCACTGTCATTATTAGGACAACTTACACCAGTAGGAGCACTAGGCAATGTCACAAAAGTCGCATTTGTCCACTGACTTACATCATTTGTAGAAGAATCACATATAGCTCTAACATATACATCATAAGCCGTTGCAGATGGCAACGTATTTAAATTTAATGAAGTTGTCATTTGAGTGGCGTTAGTACCTTGACCAGTTCCTGGATTCGTGATAACACCTGCAAGAGCATACTCTACTTCCCACTCAGTTTCTGAACTACCTGGAGACCAAGATATATCAAGAGATGAATCAGTAGCTACAGCTTGCAATCCAGATATTTCAGGACAGGATATAGAGGTAGTCGCAGTATAAGGTCCACCCCATAAACTGAAGTCTCCCATTCCACAATCGTATCGTACGTAAAATTGGTACTCTGTATCTGACATCAAATTATTTACAATTGCAAAACTTCCAAGAGAACCAGTAACTGTTGTTCCACTAGGATCTCCCTGACTAAAAGGAGAAACACCATAATTGATCTCATAATTCATACTAGAATTACCATTAGCATCCCAAGCAAATTGTACTTCAAATGCAGATTGTGTAATAGGAACAAAGTTAGAAGGAGATGGACATGACTCTGCAGTTGTAAATGTTATAGGACCTGCAGATGCACTGATATCAGTACCTGGCACGCATACTGCTCTAACATATATATCATATGTAGTTACACTATTTAAATTCATTAAAGTAAATGGGTTAGTAGTTGCAGGAACAATTATTCCTCCAGAACCAACTGTATAAGGACTAACTCCATATTCAATTTCCCATTCTGTTTCACCACCGCCATTGGACCATGATATATTTGCATCATTCGCAGTTACATTTGAAGCAACAATATTAGTTACAACAGGACAAGTAGGACAAGATGCACTTCCAGAAAAAATATTCATCATAGAAGGTTGCGCTAAAGGAGATTCATAAACTAATAAACCTTCAGAGTCTAACAGTCTAAATCCTCCGTCTCCTTCAAACTCTGGCGCTCGATAATCAATTACTATCGACGACATATTATTAACGGCGATAGAATACACTTCAGTGTTGTCCATATTTGCAGGACCAGGATTAACGATAACATAAGTTGTAGTTACACCATCAACGGTTACATCGACTCCGGTATTAGCGGCAAGGTTTCCTCCGCTATCCCAGTCATTACCAAAAAAGTCTGTCAACTCTAACTGATAATTACACTGGGCGTGTGCTTCATTTGTTAGGGTTAGACAAAACATGGCAATTAAAAAAACATAAATTTGCTTCATAATATAGTTTTAAGAATTTGTTTTGTAAGCTATGAAAATAAGAAGAAATTAACTTTTCTACCTAATCAAAGTTAATTAATCGTTAAGTGGTTAAAAATTTGGTTAAAAAAAAAGGGATCACTTAGAGTGACCCCTTTTCAAAGTAAACCTTAATTAAAAGGATTATTCTTTAATAAATCTTAGTGTTTTATGACTTTCACCATTCTCAATATCAATTAAATATACACCAGACGGTAAGTTACGAACATCGATTTCAGGAGCGTCAGTAACAATTTTCTCTGACACTATTTGACCTAAAAGATTGTAAATAGTCAACTTATTAATATCTACATCTGCTTCTACGAATAACACGCTAGATACAGGGTTAGGATAGATTTTCAAGTCCGCTTTCGCGAAAGCGTCATCATTACCAGCTGTACCGTCTATTGTAAAGTTATCTACATAGAAGTCAATATCAGCAGTGTCACTAACTGTACCTCTAGAGGACCAGAAAGCCAATTGAACAACTCCTGAATAACTTGCAAGACTAACGGTTTCTTGTTGGCCAGTATTGCTTACACCGCTTGCAGCATTCCATGTTGCGAGGTTATTCCAAGTAGCACCGTTATCATCAGTAATCAATAATTGAATCTCGTCATCGCTACCAAAGTTAGAAGCTCCAGTTCCTGCAAACTCTGTCAACGCAATATCAAAGGTAGCAGAAAAGTTGTGACCTGCATTAGTCAAATCAAATGACGGAGTTACTAACCAATCATTATCAACTCCTGCATTATCATAAAGATTAATTCTTGCTGCCTGACCATTTGCAGAAGCTGGGTCATTTGCAAAATCATCACTACCCCATGCACCATCTGTACCGTTAGGTCCTGTCGCAATATCAGTAGCATTTCCTTCAGACCAGCAATTACCAGGGAAAGTCGCAAAGTCGTTTCCTGGGGCTGCAGAAGATCCATAAGGAAGTGCAAATACATCGCAAGGCGTGGTAAAAGATAAAGGCCCTACCCAGCTAGAGAAATCTCCTGCTCCACAATCTGCCCTTACATATACATCAAAAGTATTTTGTGCACTAAGACCAGTTATTATTTGAGGATTAGTTGCAGCTAGGTTTTCGTAAATAGCACCAGCTGTACCTTGAGCAACACCGTCTGGTTGTACTTCTACTTGCCACGATGTAGCGTTACCATTTTCTGTCCAACTAAAACTTGCACTAGTAGCACTTATACCAGATACAGTTAATAATGAAGGGTCTGGGCACGATGGCGCCTCTGAAACCTCAAAATTATCTATAGCAAAATCTGTTTCAAAACTAGTACCACTAGTAACTCTAAAAATAATTTGTACAGTCTGTCCAGCATAACTATTAAGTGAAACCTCAGATCTTAAGAATGGATCAACATCTGCAGTTTGCTGTCCTCCATTAAATGTAAATACCACTACATTAGAAACACCGTCGTTTACTAAAACATCAACTTGTTGAATATCATCACCAAATGCATGGTAATCAAAACCTAAATTAGGTATCATTAACGGAGATAAGTCTATCAATGGTGAAACTAATTCTGCCACACGATTTGCACTTGCGCTGTTTGAACCTTCAGTATACATATAATTACCTGTAGTAACAGTAGGACTAGGACCTGTACCTCCAGATGCTGTTAAAGTTCCTGGAGCAACTACCCAACCCAATGAGCTGTTAACTGCTTTCCAACAATTTTCACGATTAAAATACTCCGTAACTGGTGGGAATGTAGATGAAGTTGCAGTAAACATTTCAAAATCTTCCACATATGGAGCTAATAACGCATCACATTCTGTTGTAAAAGTAGCTGCAGCACTCCAATCACTTAATGAGCCAGAACCACAATCAGAACGAACATACACTACATATTCTGTGGCAGATGATAGTCCACCTTGCGTGTAAGGATTTGAAGTCACTGCCGTTCCCGGTGAAGTAGGTACACCACTAGGAGCTGGTAATACTGCTACTTCCCAATTAGTTGAAGTACCATTTTCTAACCAAGCTATATCAACAGAGTCATTTGTCGTATTAGATGTCATAACTGCAGATGGCGCTGGACATGCTGGTGCTACGTCATAAGTAACATCATCGATATACATCGCGTCAAATGTTCCGTTAGGAATAAATTTGAAAGCTATAAATCCTCCAACTGTTGTTAATGGATTGAAATAAACAGTAAACTCCTGATAAGTATCATCTGGAAGATCTGCATCAGTTAAGGTTCTAAGTGATGTAAATGTAGTAGGATCATTAGGGTCAGTAATCGTACCAACTTCTAAAGAGCCATTATCTCTATCATACGCTTGAAAAGTTACTTGTTTATCACTAGATAAATCAGAAAATTCAGGAAGAATATAAATGATATCTGTAGGTACCGAAGAACCAGAATACATATATATATGTTGTGAACCAGAGTTTGCAACAAGATCATCTACTTGAACTAAAGCTCCTGTACCACCATTTACAATGCTTGAATCACAATTGTTTAAAACAGTTAAAGGATCAGACTCATAATCTGTAGTATAAACCGCTGTTAAAGCACTACATCTAGTTCTAAAAGTTGCTGGACCTGAGTATACACTTTCATCACCTACACTACAAACAGCACTTACATAATATTCATAAACAGTATCAGGAAGCAATCCTGTAACATCTTGAGAATTTGTCGCTGGATTAATCACCGTTCCTTGATTAGTACCAGGCATGGTAATAACACCTACCTCAGCATACTCTACTATCCATTCTGTAGCGGCTGGTGAATTATTTTCTGTCCATGATAATGTCGCACCATCAACTGTAAAGTTAGATGCAGTCAACGCTGTAGGTTCAAAACACGTAGGAACCGGACCACAACTGTATCTAGCTTCCCATCCATCCCTCACAACAGATCCATCAGAATCAAATCTAACCGTAATCGCTCCATCAGCATTAGTTGCTCTAAATAACGCAGGTGTTTCAAGGTCTAATGCAAATGGTGTTGCTGTAACATCTACACCATCAAATACGTCTAAAGTATCACAACAGCTCTCTAAGTCCACCATTATAAAATCTAGAGTAACTATATCTCCAGGGTTTTCTGGAAAGTAGGTAATTGTATAATTTTCGTTGTTTTGATAAGTACCGTTTGATCCACCAGTATCATATATACGATCACCACAAGCTGCGATAGTTGAAAAAGCAAACGGTCCAGAATATAAACTTGTAGATCCATTGCCGCAATCTGCCCTAACATAAAACTCATAAGCTGTTCCACTAGTTAAGTTATTAGCAGTATAAGGATTAGAAGTTGCAACATTGGTAGGAGTACCTGTAGGTGCTGTTCCTGCAAGAACAATTTCTATATCCCAGGCTGTTTCACCACTACCGCCAGATGTCCAAGCTAGATCTGCAGAAGTAGCTGTAACATTAGATGCAGAAAGTGCACTCACTTCTAGACAAGTAGGAGGAGCTGCGCAAGTATATTGAGCTACCCATCCATCTCCAACGACTGATCCATCAGAAGAAAAAGTTATTGTTATAGCACCATCTGGATTTGTCGCTCTAAAAAGATCTGGCGCTTCTAAATCTGTTGAAAATGGTGTCGCCGTATTATCAAGACCATCAAAAACCTGCAACGTATCACAACAACTCTCAATATCTACTGAAAGGAAATTCAATGTTACTACGTCTCCAGGAGTGCTAGGTAGGTAGGTAATTGTATAAGATTCGTTATTAGTATACTGTCCGTTTGCTCCACCTGTATCATAAACAGTATCACCACAAGAAGGTAGAGTATTAAAGTTAAATGGTCCGGCCCATGTACTTTCATCTCCTACAGCACAAACTGCTCTTATATAAAACTCATAATCTGTACCACTCATTAAATTTGTAGCATTATAAGGGTTTACCGTTACACCAGCTTCAGTTGGAACTCCAGTAGGAGTTGTCCCAGACGTGATCAATTCAATATCCCAAACTGTCTCTGAATCTCCTGCCGTCCATCCTAAAACTGCAGTTACATCAGTAACAGTAGATGCAGTTAAACTCCTAGGCGCAGCACAAGTAGGTGCTTCATCAATGACAACATTATCTATCGCGATATCTGAGGAAGATCCATTACCTCTAGTTGCTCTAAAAATTACTTGAAAAGTCTGACCTGCATAAGCAGTTAGAGGAATATTAATATTAATAAATGGATCATTTACAGATGCTTGTTGTGCACCAGTTAAAGTTCCTACAATAGTCTCTGCACCAGCAGCTCTAACTACAACATCTAAAGATCCTATGTTAGCTCCTGCCATATGATAATCAAAACTTACAGATGGTACAGTAAGCATACTCGAATCAAATAAAGGAGTTCTTAAATCTGCAACATCACCGTCGTTACCACTACCATCTGCATAAAAATAATTACCAGTTGTTACAGAAGGATCTGGACCTGTCCCGTTATTACCTGTAAATCCACCACTAGCTAGTGCCCAGAAGTAATTATTATTAATAGCTGAGTAACAATTTTCTCTATCAAAAGCATCACCTATTCCAGGGAAATTAGTTGTGATAGGTGTAAAACCATTTTCAAAGTCCTCTACATATGGTGCTACAAACGCATCACACTGTGTAGTTCCTTCAACAGCACCTATCTGTAAGCTTTCATCTCCAGCACCACATACTCCTGTTATATAAAATTCGTAAGTTGTATTTTGAGTCAATCCACTAACAGTAAAAGGGTTACTCATTGCATTAACGACTGTTCCTGATCCTGGGGTAAATCCTGGAGCACCATACTCTATATTCCATTCTGTTTCACTTCCACCAGCTATCCAAGATAAATCAACCGATGTATTTGTGGATCCGTCAAAAGTCAAATCTGTAGGTGCAGGACAAGTAGGAGGCGCTGCACATGTAACGTTTGCAACAAATCCATCTCTTTGCACACTACCGTCAGATTGAAACACAAAAGTGATACAGCCCGAAGGTAATTTACCTATAAGTATCTCACCTACCAAGTTTCCTGTACCTGAGTTAGTATCCCAACACCATTCTGTACCACCATTAGGAGGATTAATGGTCGGTGAAGAGGTATCTGGACCATCATAAACAGTAAGACCATCAAAACAACCACTTCCAGAATCTTCTAACATGAATTCAATAAAATCTACATAAACTACATCTCCTGCATTATCAGGACATACCGTATAGGTGATATCTTCATTAGGAGAATAAGAACCTCCGGTCCCACCACTGTCTACTAATTGATCGCCATTACAGTAATCTGCAGGAGTTAGTAATGTTGCACAAACTGGTGTTGATCTATCGTTAGCTGCACAAACTGCTGTTATACAAATATCATAAGATGTACCAGATAACAAACCAGTTAAAGTAAAAGGATTAGAAAGTGCCGTAACTGTAGTTCCAGAACCTGGAGTTAAAGGTGCTGGACCGTATTCTATTTCCCATTCAGTTTCACTACCACCAGCAACCCAGTCTATATCTACACTCGTTTGATCA
>NZ_MAAX01000138.1 GCF_002162835.1 Nonlabens dokdonensis | reverse complement strand
GTAGGTTTAAATCTCCTTTTATGGTAGCATCAGCATCAAATGTAGCTTTACCGTAATACAAATCATTATCCTCTGCACTACTATTAAGTGCCATAAAACTTCTAGCTTTCAATTTCAAATCAAAAGTAGGGTTGAGTAAATCTTCTGTACCTACGGTTCCATCTACATTAAAAACGTCACCTTGAGCATCATAAACTTTTATATCGTTCAAAGTGATTTTCTCATTTGTAGCAATGATAGTTTCATCTCTCAACTCAAAACTAGTATCGAGCATAGCGACGTTAATTTGAGCCTGATTAAAGTTTATTTCTCCATTGTATTCTGGTTCTAAAGTGCTTCCTGTTACCTTAAAACTACCATTCATACTTCCAGTACCTTCTGTCAAGAAATCTCCTGATAATCCTGCGATGGTTTGCATTGCCATTTTATTAATGTCTAGCTCTAAATTTAAATTGGCAGCGACCTCACTTGCTTTATAATCTCCTTTGAGTTCTAAATCTACATTATCACCTTTGATCATTAAATCCATATCATATTGAGCGCCATCTAAAGAGTTTGCATCGAGGTGTAAAGTTCCCATAGGCACTTCTAGAATGTGTAATTGATTTACATCTAGGTCTGCGATAAAACCAGTAGTACCATAAATATCGTCCAAGATAAATTCTCCGTTTACCGCACCAGTTGCTAATTTTTCATCTGGATTCAAATAGCTCATAAAACCTTGCAATCTAAAACCATCAAATAACAAGCCTAAATGCTGGTTTTCTATGTTTTCTAAATCGCTGCGTAATTCTATACTTTGGCTTTCGTTAGTCAATTTAAAATTGTCAAAAACTAACGCCTCTTCTCCTACTGCTATTTCATTGTTGTCGGGAATAGACCACGGTTTTTTATTCAATATCAAATCATCTAGCGATAGGTTGAAAATTAAATTTTCTATTCCGTTGATATCTCGCTTTCGCGAAAGCGTGCTCGCAAAATGCATCAATCGTTCCTCATCATCATATGAGGTGAATTCTAGGTTCAAAACATTGTTAGATACTATACCAGATAAATCAGTACGTTTAATCTGTATAGGACCAGAAGCAATGTTTTTAAAACCTAAATTAAATTCTAAATTCTGTTCATCAGATTTGGAGGAAATGACTAAGCTATCAACTTTACTACCGGCATAATTCAAAAATGGTATAGCAATCTCACTATTTAAAACACGTTTGCGCTCATTAAAGTTTACACCTATTTGAATAGTATCAAGCGATTGTAGGCCTGGTAAAATAACATCGCGTAATATAGGCGCTGGGCTTACAGTACCTTTAATATTCATTTTTACTGGTTGCACGGTATCCATTGCAGTGCTGGACGTTAAATAGCGGTCTATATGTCTTTGTAAGGCACTTGCTAGATTTTGTGGATCTGTATTAGAACGTAGTTCTAAGTCCAGCATTTTGTTTTTTACGTTTACAGAGGTCGAGTCTGTAGTTACAAAAGCATCCATATCAAGATCACCTAGTAGATAGGACTGTTGATCAAAGACCGCAATTCCATCATCTATGTTTGTTTTTACCTCATATTTCTCGGTATTGCCACTGTAATCTACCTCTATTTTCCCTGCTGCTCTGATATTTCTAGAAGCGATACCAAAGGCTTGCAGGTTAATCCCAACGACATCTACAAATGCGCTTGCAGTAGTCAATTCCGTATCAAGTGCAGCATTTGCATCTAGTGCGATATTGATATTTTCATCCTTAAATTGAGACTTGATTTGTGCAAGACCATTATCAATACTTCCATTAATAGGAATATTCTTTAACGGATACTCATTATATGCAAATTGCTCAATTTCCCCATCTATAGTGGCATCTAGCGTGCTTATGTCACTACCACTTCCTTTTGTTTCTATAGCAAGGCTTAAATTTCCTAACTCAGGCATCGCTAGCAATTCGGCTAGGTTGATTTCTTGCGCTTTTAACTTGGTGTCAAATGCTATTTGCTCATTATTACTAAAGTTACCATCTACGGCAAAGTTTCCTAAACTTGTTTCTAGGTTTGCTTGAGCAGTAACGTCAGTTAAAGAACCATTTGCTGTGGCGTTTAGAGCTATTTCTTTAGGTAATGTAACTCCTAGATCTTCTTC
>NZ_MAAX01000077.1 GCF_002162835.1 Nonlabens dokdonensis | reverse complement strand
TGGATTAGGCGTGCGTCCACGAGCATACTCATCAAACATGTAATCTACAATGCGCTCTTTGTATTGATCGCTCAAATCTACCGTTTGAAAAGGAATACCTAACTTATCTGCAACGAGCATGGCATCGTTAGAGTCTTCTAACCATGGACACTCATCACTTATAGTTACTGTGTCATCGTGCCAGTTTTTCATAAACAAACCGATAACCTCGTGACCTTGTTCTTTTAATAAATATGCGGCAACGCTAGAATCTACGCCGCCAGAAAGTCCTACTACTACTTTTGCCATGATGCAAAAATACGATAAGGTACACTGTTTATTATTTTACTCTCATTAGATTTTTCTTATGATGTTAAACGCTGTAACTATCAAAGAATCCTTTCCATTGATTTGAATCTTTTTTAAACAATTTAAACAGTTTGTTTTCGTTATTTTGCAAGCTGAAAAAGAATATCTGTTCATGAAAATATTAAAAAAATACTCCTATACTCTTCTTGTTTTATTACTAGCCGTGACTTCTTGTGAAGATGCTGATGATAATGGTAATCGTATCGATCCAAATAACTCTGCCTATGATTTAACGGAGAGCAATTCTGATCTTAGCCTATTTAATGAGGCGCTCCTACGCACGAGTCTAGATGCTACACTAGATTCTCAAGGTATATACACTGTATTTGCCCCTAATAATGCTGCTTTTATGCAATTTCTTACAGCAAATGGTTTTGCAGATATAGCGACCGTACCGGTGGATCAATTAAGAACTATCCTATTGTACCATATTATCGTAAGTAGATTAGAAACAGATGTTATAACTAGTGGTTATATTAAAACACTCGGTAAAGATGAAGAAATTGAGTCGTTAGATCTTTTTGTTGATGCCTCATCACCTATCGTTCTTAATGGTAGTGCGACTGCCTTGCAGGAAGATATTTTTGTAGATAATGGAGTAGTCCATATCATAGACGAGGTGCTTGCCTTACCTACATTAACAACGTTAATTGATGCAAATCCAGGATTTAGTAATCTATCGAGTGGTCTATCTATAACTGGATTAGACACTACTTTATCAAGCCAGGTAGGGACTGTGCAAGCTCCTTTTACGGTTTTTGCACCTGACAATGAAGGTTTTCAAGCATTAGTAGATTTAGACGCTACGGATGATCTCGATACTATACAAGACATTTTAGATTTGACTAATTTAGCTGATATACTTTTATACCATGTTTTAGGAAACGATCGCTTGCGAGCTGGAGAAATAAGCAATGGATTAAGTGTAAATACAATTGTCGGAAATCCTTTTATAATTGATACTTCTACAGGTAGTATACAATTTACTGATGGCGCGATGACTCCCGTAATTATCTCTTCCACAGATGTAACGGCTATTAATGGTGTACTTCACACTATCGATATAGTTGCGCGACCATTTTAATTCTTAAACAACATTACTTTTATTTGCCTTGAATCCTTTTAATGTGATGAGGCTTTTTTAAAGTTTAAGAACTAAGCAAAGGTATTATATTTACTCACAGATCAATTTATTATGAATGAAAATGAATATCTCAAATTTAAAGTTGAGATAAATACCTATTGCTTAGATATTTTAGGCGATCGCTTAACTACCATTAAAGCGAATCTTGATTCTTTAATGGACGCAAAACGTAATGAAACTAAGAGTAGCGCTGGAGATAAATACGAGACTGGACGTGCAATGATTCAAAATGAAGAGGAATTGTACAAGAGACAAGGAGCAGAAACTCGTAAAACTTTAGATCAAATGCTACGCATAGATCCTGACAAGTCTTGTTCTACAGTAGAGCCTGGTGCTCTGGTAATTTTACCTTCAGGACATTTCTATGTAGGCGCAGGCATGGGAAAGTTAGAAGTAAATGGTAAAAATTGTTTTGCCATAAGCCTATCTTCTCCTATGGGACAAGCACTTAAAGGTAAAACTGCTGGTACAACATTTTCGTTTCAAGAAAAGGAAATACTAATACTTAATATTTATTAATACAACCTAGAGCTATTATATGATTAAACGCTTAAATAAACAGCTTGATGAATTAACATCTTATACTAATAAAGGTAACATCATCAATAAAAAAGTGTCTAAAAAAGGAACTTACTGGCATATCGATCATAGCTTAAA